>NZ_BAAHCA010000030.1:0-17886 GCF_054776295.1 Streptomyces sparsus | reverse complement strand
TCCGCCACAGCAGGTAGAGCACCGGCAGCAGCACGGCGCCGCCGGTCTGCTTGACGAGTACGGCACCGGCCACGAACAGGCCGGCCGCCGCCCAGCGTCGCCGGTCGGCGCACCAGATCGCCGCCGCGGTCATCGGCAGCATGAACACCTCGAAGGTGGCCGCCTGGGTGTCCTCCGGATTGAGGCCGATCGACGCCAGCACGCACAGCAGGCCGGCCGTCACACCGGCCCGGTCGCCCCAGCGGCGGCGGGCGAAGGAGGCCAGCAGGGCCGCGGTGGCCGCGACGGCGATCACCGCGAGCACTTTCAGCGGCCACAGCGACGTGTCGCCGAACACGGCGAAGGACGCCTGGTAGAGCCACGGCAGCAGCGGCGGTTTGCGGTCCACGACGTTGTCGTAGAGCGTGCCGCCGTCCGCGAGCATCCGGGCCTGCGTGGCGAGGAAGCCCTCGTCGGGGTTCCACAGCGGGCGGCTGAACGACGGCAGCCGGACGGCGGCGGACACCGCGAGCAGCAGCGGGAACAGCCACAGCCAGTAGTGCGCGGAGGGGGTGCGCTGCCGACCGCCGCCGACCGCCGCCCATCGCAACCGGCGGCTTGCGGCGGTGTGTGACGGTTCGTCAGGGTATGCCGGGGTCCGCGGGCTGTCCGGGATCGACAGCGCGTACCTGCCCTGCGGTGGCTCAGCGGTCGGCATGGGCCCAACCTATCCGGCCCCGCACAGCGCCCCGGTGAAGGGGGCGTGCGGGGCCGGATCGGGCGGAGGTGTGCGCCGGTGCCGCCGAGCGGTCAGTCGCGGGCCCGCTCACGGGCGGCGGCCGGCTCGTCGAGGTCGCCGTAGCGGGCCACCAGGCCGGTGACCTGCCGGGCGATGTCGGGTGCGGTCAGGCCGATCTCGGCCAGCACCTCCTTGCGGGAGGCGTGGTCGAGGAAGCGCGGCGGGATGCCGAAGTCCCGCAGTGGGACGTCCACTCCCGCGTCGCGCAGCGCCTGCGACACCGCGCTGCCCACGCCGCCGGCGCGGCTGTTGTCCTCGACGGTGACGACCACCCGGTGCCGTTCGGCGAGCGGCGGCAGGGCGGCGTCGACCGGCTTGACCCAGCGCGGGTCGACCACCGTGGTCGAGATGCCCTGCTGCTCCAGCAGGCCGGCGATCTCCAGGCACATCGGGGCCAGTGCGCCCACCGAGACGAGCAGCACGTCCGGCTGGTCCGTCCCGGCGTGCCGCAGCACGTCCATGCCGCCGACGGTGCCCACCGCGGGCACCGCAGGGCCCACCGCGCCCTTGGAGTAGCGCACCACGGTGGGCGCGTCGTCCACGGTGACCGCCTCGCGCAGCTGGACGCGGAGCTGGTCCGCGTCGCGCGGCGCGGCGATCCGCAGGCCGGGCACCACCTGAAGGATCGACATGTCCCACATGCCGTTGTGCGAGGCGCCGTCGGTGCCGGTGACACCGGCCCGGTCCAGGACGAAGGTGACGCCCAGGCGGTGCAGGGCGACGTCCATCAGGACCTGGTCGAACGCGCGGTTGAGGAAGGTGGCGTACACCGCGAACACCGGGTGCATGCCGGCGGTGGCGAGGCCGGCGGCGGAGACCGCGCCGTGCTGTTCGGCGATGCCCACGTCGTAGACCCGGTCCGGGAACGCCTCGGCGAACCGGTGCAGCCCGGTGGGGCGCATCATCGCGGCGGTGATGGCGACGATGTCCTCGCGCTCCCGGCCGAGGTGGACCATCTCCTCACCGAAGACGGACGTCCAGTCCGCCCCGGAGGAGCTGACGGGCAGCCCGGTGTCAGGGTGGATGACGCCGACGGCGTGGAACTGGTCCGCCTCGTCCTGGCGGGCCGGCTGGTAGCCGCGGCCCTTCTCGGTGAGGCAGTGCACGATGACCGGGCCGCCGAACCGTTTGGCGCGCTGGAGTGCGGACTCGACCGCGGTGATGTCGTGGCCGTCGATCGGGCCGACGTACTTCAGGCCGAGGTCCTCGAACAGTCCCTGGGGCGCGATGAAGTCCTTGAGGCCCTTCTTGGCGCCGTGCAGCGTCTCGTAGAGCGGCCTGCCGACGACCGGGGTGCGGTTGAGCACCTCCTTGCCGCGGGCCAGGAAGCGCTCGTAACCGTCCGTGGTGCGCAGGGTCGCGAGGTGGTTGGCGAGGCCGCCGATGGTGGGCGCGTAGGAGCGCTCGTTGTCGTTGACGACGATGACCAGCGGCCGGTCCTTGGCCGCGGCGATGTTGTTCAGCGCCTCCCAGGCCATGCCGCCGGTGAGCGCGCCGTCGCCGATGACGGCCACCACGTGGTCGCCGGTGCGGCGCAGCTCGTTGGCCTTGGCGATGCCGTCGGCCCAGCCCAGCACCGTCGAGGCGTGGCTGTTCTCGATCACGTCGTGCTCGGACTCGGCGCGCGACGGGTAGCCGGAGAGGCCGCCCTTGGTCCGCAGCCGGGAGAAGTCCTGCCGTCCGGTGAGCAGCTTGTGCACGTAGCTCTGGTGGCCGGTGTCGAAGAGCACCTTGTCCCGTGGGGAGTCGAAGACCCGGTGCAGGGCGATGGTCAGTTCGACCACGCCCAGGTTGGGGCCCAGGTGGCCGCCCGTCCTGGAGACGGCTCCCACGAGGAATCCGCGGATCTCAGCGGCCAGCTGGTCGAGCTGTTCCGGGCTGAGTCCGTCGAGGTCGCGCGGTCCCTTGATGCGGGTCAGCATCGCCCCGTCGTCACCCACCGCGTCGGGTTGACGCTCGTCGCGCGGCACCTTTGGCACTGAGCCTCCTTAGCTGTCGAGCCGGTACAGGCCTGAGCCGATCAGTTGAGTCTAATGTTCCGGCCCGAACGGCGTACTCCGGAGGGTGCGAGATGCGTCACGCGGGGGGCGCGGGACGCGGGCGCGCCCCGTACGCGCGACGCCCGCCGGTACCAGTCCGCGCCCCCTTACGGGGCGGGTGGTACGGGCGGGCGCCGTGGTGCGGGTGGGGGCCGTGGGCCCGCCACCGGGTGGCCGGTCAGGTACGGCCGGCGGACTTCTGGGTGCGGCGGGAGACCGAGTCGATGACGACGGCCGCCAGCAGCACACCACCGGTGATCATGTACTGGACGTGGGCGGGGCTGCCGAGCAGCGCCAGGCCGTTGGCGATGGAGCCGATGACCAGCATGCCGAGCAGTGCCGACCAGACCTTGCCCCGGCCGCCGAAGAGGCTGGTGCCGCCGATGACGGCCGCGGCGATGGCCTCCATCAGGAGGTTGCCGCTGCCGGCGCCCTGGTTCGCCGCGGCGATGCGGGAGGCGATCAGCAGACCGCCGCACGCGGCCATCGTGCCGGCCAGGGAGAACACCGAGATCCGCACCGCGACCACGTTGATGCCGGCCCGGCGGGCGGCCTCGGTGTTGCCGCCCAGGGCGAACACCTTTCGGCCGTAGGTGGTGCGGCGCAGCAGCAGGTCGAAGCCGACCAGCACGATCAGGAAGATCAGCAGCGCCAGCGGCAGACCACGGTACTGGTTGAGCATGTACGCGGCCACGAAGGCGAGGACGGCCAGCACACCCGTGCGGACGGCGATCTCGCTCATCGGCCTGGACGGCACCCCGGCCGCCGAGCGGCGGCGGGTGTCCATGAACTGCGCGCCGAAGTAGCAGACCACCGCGACCAGGGCGAGACCGTAGGCGGCCGCGACGTCGGAGAAGTAGTGGCTGGACAGCGTGGCGACGAGGCCCTGGTCGTCCAGGTTGATCGTGCCGGTGCGGTCCAGGACCTGGAGCATCAGGCCGTTCCAGGCGAGCAGGCCGGCGAGGGTGACGACGAACGCGGGCACACCGATCTTCGCGAAGAAGAAGCCGTGGACCGCGCCGGCGGCGGCACCGGTGAGCAGCGCGAGGATCACCGCCAGCCACTCGGCCATGCCGTTGTTGACGGCCAGCACCGCGAACACCGCGCCGGAGAGACCGCTGACCGAGCCGACGGAGAGGTCGATCTCGCCGAGCAGCAGCACGAAGACGATGCCGACCGAGATGAGGCCGGTGCCGACGACGTAGACGGAGAGGTTGCTGAGGTTCTGCGCCGACAGGAAGTTCGAGTCCAGCGTCTGGAAGATCGCCCAGATGACGATCAGGCCGACGACGACGGGGACCGAGCCGAGCTCACCGCTGCGCATCTTGCGCGCGAAGTCGCTCAGGTAGCCCTTGAGGCCCTGCTCGCGGACGAGCAGCCGGGGGTCGACCAGGGGGCTGTCGCCGGTGGCTGCCGCCGACGTGCTGTCCCCGGGGGACTTGGAGAGGTCGGTGCTCACTGCGTTCCCTCCGCGGTGCGTGCCTTGCGTCGGGTCACGGCGTTTTCCGTGGCGCCGGTGATGGCGGAGATGATCTCCTCCTGCGAGGTCGTCGCGACGTCGAAGACGCCGTTGTTGCGGCCGAGCCGGAGCACGGCGACCTTGTCCGCGACGGCCTTGACGTCGGCCATGTTGTGGCTGATGAGGATGACCGCGAGGCCGCGTTCCCGCAGCCGCTCCACCAGGTCGAGGACCTGCGCGGTCTGCTCGACGCCGAGCGCCGCGGTGGGTTCGTCGAGGATGACGAGCTTGGGCTCGCCGAGCATCGAGCGGGCGATGGCCACGACCTGCCGCTGACCGCCGGAGAGCGAGGCGACGGGGATGCGCACGCTGGGGATGCGGATCGACAGCGAGTCGAGCAGCTCACGGCTGCGGCTCTCCATCCGCACCTCGTCGAGCACGCCGGCGCGGTGGACCTCGCGGCCGAGGTACAGGTTGCCGACGACGTCCAGGTTGTCGCAGAGCGCGAGGTCCTGGTAGACGGTGGCGATGCCCAGGTCCTGGGCGTCGTGCGGGCGGTTCACCGTGGCAGGGCGGCCCTGCCACTCGAGGGTGCCCTCGTCGGCGGGGCCGACTCCGGCGATGGTCTTGACGAGGGTGGACTTGCCGGCGCCGTTGTCGCCGACGAGCGCGACCACCTCACCGGCGTGGACCTCCAGGTCGACTTCGGTGAGCGCCTGGACGGCACCGAAGCGCTTGGAGACTCCGCGCAACGCCAGAACCGGCGTAGCGGACATGAGGACCAACTCCTAGGGGATGTGCGCAAGGACATCCGCCCGGCCCGGTCCCGGGGTGGGCACCCCGGGACCGGGACTGGGCGGCAGCTGAGCGGGGCGGAAGGTTTCGCCTCCCGCGGCGGAAGGGCCTCCCCGTCCCGGGAGGGGCGTTCGAGGCCCCTCCCGGACTCCCGGCCGGCGGATTACTTCAGGCCGGCCTTCTCGCACGCCTTCTGGTACTTGGCCGTGCAGATGTCGTTCAGCTTGTAGAGGCCGTCCTTGAGCACGGTCTCCTCGATGTTGTCGACGGTGAGCGAGACCGGCTTGATCAGCGTGGCCGGCACACCCTTGGTGGTGGGGCTGTCGATGGTGGACTCCGCCTTGACTTCCTCACCGCGGGCAAGCGCGATGGCCATCTCGGCCGCCGCGTCCGCCTCGGGCTTGTACGGCTTGTAGACGCTCATGAACTGCTCACCGGCGACGATGCGCTGCACACCGGCGAGTTCGGCGTCCTGGCCGGTGACCGGCGGCAGGGTGTCGAAGCCGGCGCCCTTGAGCGCGGTGATGATGCCGCCCGCCATGCCGTCGTTGGCGGAGTAGACGCCGACGATCTTGTCCTTGCCGATCGACGCGATCGCGCCGTTCATGTTCTTGTTGGCCTCGCTGGGCTTCCACTCGGTGGTGTCGTAGGACTTGCCCACCTTCACCTTGCCCTCGAGGACGGACAGCGCGCCCTTCTTGAACATCGCCGCGTTGGGGTCGGTCGGCGAGCCGTTCATCATGACGATCTGGCCGTCGTCGGCCTTGTCACCGATCTCGTCGAGCAGCGCCTGTCCCTGGACCCTGCCGACCTCCTCGTTGTCGAAGGAGGTGTAGGCGGAGATCGGGCCCTCGGCGAGACGGTCGTAGGCGACGACCGGGATGCCGGCCTCGTCGGCCTTCTTCACCGATCCGGAGACCGACTTGGCGTCCACCGCGTCCAGGATGATCACGTCGACGTCCTTGGTGATCATCGAGTTCATCTGCTGCTGCTGGACGGACGCGTCCTGCTTGGCGTTGACGTACGTCACCGAGCAGTCGGCGCACAGCTCCTTGATCTTGGCTTCGATGAGCGGCCGGTCGAAGTTCTCGTAGCGGGCGGTCTGGTCCTCCGGCAGCAGCAGGCCGATGGAGAGCGGACCGTCCTTCTTCTTCTCTTCCGTATCGGTGTTGCCACCGGACTCCTTCGCACTGCCGCAAGCGGCGAGCGAAGTGGCCATTGCGGTGGCGGCAAGAGCGACAGCGGCACGACGGAGAGTCGCGTTCATGATGGGTACCTCCCTGACGAGGCCGCGACGGTGCGACCGAGGTGGCGTGAAGTCAACCGCCAGCCGAGTGCGTCGTCAAGAAGTAAATAATTAACGAGAAGGCAACGATGCCATGCGTGAACAACCTGAACGCAGCGTGTCCACCGGATTCGGGCACTCCGCAGGCCCGTACGGGCAACTGCCCGTACGGGCCTGCACGGAGCGGCTCCGACCCGCCGTACGAGGTCAGGCCGAGGCCGGGACCACCTCGCCGACGGGCTCCAGCAGGGGGGCGTCGCCCATCTCGTTGAGCACCAGCGCCAGGGCCCCGAGCACCTCCGCACGTCCGCCCAACGCGCCCGGCACCACCGAGAGTTGGCGGGCGGCACTGGGGATGGCGTAACGGGAGACCGAGTCCCGGATCGGGTCGAGCACCAGATCACCCGCTTCTGCGAGATCCCCGCCCAGCACCACCCGGCTGGGGTTCAGCAGGTTGCAGAGGTTGGCGACACCGCTGCCGATGTGGCGGCCGATGTCCGCCACGACCCGACGGCAGCCCGGGTCGCCGCCGCGGGCCAGCGCGACCATCGAGGGCATGGTCAGGTCGGCTCCGTGGCTCGGGGTGAGCAGCGGCAGCACGTAGCGGGCGGCGGTGAACGTCTCCAGGCAGCCGCGGTTGCCGCAGCGGCACACCGGCCCGGACTCGTCGAGGGTGATGTGCCCGATCTCGCCCGCGGTGCCCCCGGGCCCCCGGTAGATCTGGCCGCCCATCACCAGCCCGGCGCCGACGCCGCTGGCCACCTTGATGTAGGCCAGGTCCGCCACGCCCCGTCCGCTGCCCCAGACGAGCTCTCCCAGGGCGCCCAGGTTGGCGTCGTTGTCGACGTGCACCTCGACACCGAGGCGCCCGGTGAGTTCGTCGCGCGGGTTGATGCCGGTCCAGCCCGGGAGGATGGCGGTGGAGCCCAGCACCCCGGTCTCCACGTCGATCGGCCCGGGCACCCCGAGACCGACGCCGATGACCTTCTGCCGGTTGACCCCGGTGGCGGCGATGAGCCGCTCGACCAACTGCTCGGCACGGTCGAAGCCCTGCGCGGCGGAGGCGTCCACGTCGATCGGTTCGGCCTCCTCGGCGAGCACCTTGTGCGCGAGGTTGCCGATCGCCACCCGCAGGTGCGAGTGCCCGAAGTCGACGCCCACCACGACGCCCGCGTCCCCGGAGAGCGACACGCTGCGCGCCCGGCGCCCACCTGCGGAGGTGGGGGTGACGTCGACCGTGCCACTCTCCTTGAGCTCCCGGACGATATTGGAGACGGTGGCCGCCGACAGCCCGGTGGCCCTGGCGATCTCGGCCTGGGTCAGCGACCCGGCCATGCGCACGGCCCGGACGACGCGCTCCAGGTTGGCCCGGTGCAGCGAGGACTGCGATCCCGGTGTCTCCACTACTGATCCACTCCCGCCTGGACGGCACGGCACGCCGGCCGCCCGCCGACCGCGCCACACCTGTGGGGCAACGGCCTGTTTCCAACATATGAACTCTAAGGGGACCGTGTGGGGTTCTCCCCCGTCAAGACCTTGAGCGGGGTGGGTGCTCGAATGTGGCCGACACGACCAGTGCACGTCGATCACGTGGTACGACGCGGACGACCGGCCCGCCGACGGTGCCGGATAGGTGGCCGATGCCGTCGAGAGTCGTGCCCGGCCCGGGTGAGAGCGTGACCAGCCGGTCCCCCGGCGGGACTCACCGCGGGCCGGAGGAAGTGGTTCCGCCCGCCCGTCCGGGCCCCCGGCGGATATCGTCCAACCGGAGCGCTCCCGGTCGGCCACCGCCCCGCCCGGTCGCGGGCGGGTGGGTCGTCGGCGGGTGGGTCCCGCCTGGGTGGCAGGAGGTGGTGGCGATCGCGCGGATGTCGGCGGGCGGCACGCCGACGGCCTGGAGCGACAGCACCGCGTACTGGAGACCGACGTCGTGCGCGCTGAGCCGGCCCTGCGGACGGAACCAGAGCCCGGCGTTGACGCACAGGTCGAACAGCGCCTTCGCGGTGACCGGGACGTCGGCGGGGCGCCCGTCCGGCAGCGCCATGCGGAACAGGCCGCGCTCCACGCCGGCCGTCAGCACGTGTTCGCACTGCCCGCGGAGGCGGCGCTCGCGCTGGGACAGGGCGTCCGCCTGCTCCCGGGGCAGGTACCGGTACTCGGTGCGGCTCACCGAGGTCTCGGCCCGGCGCAGCGCGCAGAACACGGTCACCGCCCGGGTGAGCTCCCACAGCTGACGGTCCGGGTCCGGCCCCCCGTCCCGCAACGCGGACGCCAGCCGCTCGGCGAGTTCCGCGTGGTTGCGGGAGGCGATCGCGTGGAGCAGTTCCTCCTTGGACCGGAAGTGGTTGTACATCGCGCCCGGCGTCAGCCCCAGCCCGGCGAGGATCTCGCGCACGCTCGTCCTCGCATAGCCCTGCCGGTGGAACAGTTCGGCGGCCACCATCTCCAACCGCAGCCGGGTGCTCTCCCCGGCCGGCGGGGCGCCTCCGGCTCCGGACGAGGTGGTGCCCATGCGTCGCTCCCCCGCTGTTCCGTGCCGGTGGCGGTCGGGCCGCGGGCGGCGAACCGCCCGAAAGCCGCTTTCCGGTCACCCTACAAGCCGGCCAGCCGACGGCGGGGACGGTGACGCGGCCCGGTGGCCGGGACGACCGGCCACCGGACCGCCGGCCACCGGCGGGCGTGAGGGGGTGCGGCTACTTGAGAGTGGCGGCGGTCAGCCCGGACTGGACCTGCCGCTGGAAGGAGAGGTAGACGACGAGCACCGGCAGCATGGCGATGGTCATGCCTGCGTAGAGAGCCGGCAGGTCCCCCTCGTAGCCCTGCTGCTGCATGATGTTGACCAGCCCCTGGGCCAGCACCGAGCGGTCGGGGTCACTGCCGCTCTGCTGCTGCATCAGGGTGAGCGGCAGGATGTACTGGTTCCACTGCCCCAGCACGTTGAAGATGCCCACGCTCAGCAGCCCGGGTTTGGCCATCGGCAGCATGACCTGGAAGAAGATCCGGGTGTGCGAGGCACCGTCGAGCACGGCGGCCTCGTGCACGGCCGTGGGCAGGGTCCGGAAGAACGAGCTGAGGAAGAACACCGTGAACGGCAGCGAGTAGGCCACGTAGACCAGGACGAGGCCCTGGTAGGTGTTCAGCAGACCGAGCCGGTTCACCATGAAGTACAGCGGGACGAGGGCGAGGAACACCGGGAACATCGCCCCGGCGACGAAGAAGTAGTAGAAGAAGCGGTTTCCGGGGAAGTCGTAGCGCGCCAGGACGTAGGCGGCCATGGCGCCCAGCAGCATCGTCAGCGGCACCGAGAACACCATCACGATGACGGTGTTCAGCAGGTAGTCGCCGACGCCCTTGTCCCAGCCGCGCTGGAAGGCGTCCAGCGCCCAGTTCGTGGGCACGCTCCAGGCGCTGGAGCCGATCTCGGCGTCGGTCTTGAAGGCCCCCAGCACGATCCAGACCAGGGGCAGCACGATCATGACCGTCCACAGCACGAGGAAGCCGTGCGAGAAGACGTTGAGCGTGCGGCCCTCCATCACGTCCCTGGAGGGCCGGTCCCCGGTCGCCTTCCCGTACCCGGCGTCCGGGTCGCCCGGCACCTTCGTGCGCGGCGGGATCTTCGGGGGTTCCTGCGTCGACATCGTCATGGCGGCTTCTCTCCTCAGAACTCGACGCGCTCGCGGCGGCTCGCCCGCAGCGTGATGAGTGAGACGACCAGGGTGAACAGCAGCATCACGACACCGATGGCGCAGGCGTACCCGGCCTTGCCGAAGACGTTGAAGTTCCGCATCAGGTAGGTGGCGAGGACCTCGCTGCTGTGGTCGGGGCCGCCGCCGAACTGGCCCGGGGTGAGGGTGGACACCAGCAGGAACGCGTCCATGGCCAGGATGGCCAGGAAGACCCACGCGGTCTGCACCGTGTCCCACAGCAGCGGCAACGTGAGCCGGAAGAACGTCTGGGTGCGGCTGGCACCGTCCAGCATCGCCGCTTCGAAGTAGTCCCGCGGGATGGACTGCATGGCGGCCGAGAAGAGCACCATGTAGAAGCCGACGCCCGACCACACCAGCACGAAGATCAGGCACCAGCGCACCAGGGCGGGGTCGTTGAGCCACTCGACGGGCGACGCCGGGTCCGACAGTCCGACCTTGACGAGCACACCGTTGAGCAGCCCCGCCTCGTCGCTGCGGTAGACCGCCCGGAAGAGGATCGCGAGGATCGCGATGGACAGCACCTGCGGGAAGAAGAAGACGATCCGGTAGAGACCGGCTCCCCGCACGCCCTGGACGCCGCCGACGGTCCCGCGCCCGCCCACGTTGATCATGAACGCGAAGAACAGGGCGAGCAGGATGGTGAGGACGGGGACGAAGACCAGGAGCTGGACGTTGTTCCGCAGCGCGCTGAGGAACACGTCGTCCTGGAACAGCGTGCGGTAGTTGTCCAGGCCCACGAAGTTGAACGACTGGGACTGCCCGCTCCAGTCGGTGAGCGAGTATCCGAAGGTCTGCACGTAGGGCCAGACCACGAACACCAGGTACAGCCCGACGGGCATGAAGAGAAACCCCGCGATGAACGGGTACTTGCCTTGCCGCATGACACCCAGCTCCCGGCTCGTCGCCCTCCTCGGTCAGTCCCGCTTGTTCTTCTTGCTCGCCGGGTCCTTCGCCGCCTTGTCGACTGCCGCCTGCGCCTTCTTCAGCCAGTCGGCGGGCTTGATGCGCTTGGCCATGAGTTCGGCGGTGGCGTTGCGGATGGTCTCGTCCATCTCGCTGTACCACTCGGTGTACAGGTAGTCGAAGCGCTCCTCGGCGGGGCAGGCGTCGACCGCGGCGATGGCCGACTTGATGCCGGGCCGGAGCTGCACGCCGTCGTTCACGGCACCGTCGACGATGGACAGTGAGCTGACCTCCTTGGCGAAGCTCGTGGACCACTCCTTGGAGAGCATCTGCCGCATGAACTCCAGGCCGCCGAAGGGGTTTTTGGCCTTCGCCGGCACGATGAACGGCTCACCCGCTCCGGCCCGCAGCGCGTGGAACGGCATCACGCTGCCGTCGAGCACCGGCACCGGCAGGAACGTCATCTCGAAGTCCTCCGGAGTGGCCTTGAGTTGCTCGTTCTCCAGCCAGGAGCCGCTGGGGATGAAGAGTGCCTTGCCCTCGTTCCACTTGGTCTGCGACTCGACGTGGTCCAGCCCGTTGGTGCCGGGCATGAGCAGGTCCTTGTCGACGATCTGGTACACCGCCTCGATGGCCCGCTCGGCGGCGTCGTTGCCGACGAACGCCTTGGGGTCGAGGTTGTCGATGGCCTTCATGGAGTCCAGGCCGCCGGTCTTGGCGATGAGGTCCATGATGACGACGTTCATGTAGTAGGGGTGTTTGCCCTGGTGGGCGAGCCCGCCGATGCCCTTCTTCTTCGCCTCCTGCATCACGGAGAGGAAGTCGTCCCAGGTCTCGGGCGCGGTCCAGCCGTTGTCCTCGAACAGCTTGCCGGAGTACCACAGGCCCCAGACGGTGTAGACGTAGTTCAGCGCGTGCATTCTGCCGCCGAAGAAGCCCTTCTCCGCCGTGCCCGGGATGAGGGTGTCGCGGACCTTCTTGGCCGGGTCGTCGACCGAGGGCGCGTCGAGCAGCTGGGTCAGGTCCGTCAGCTGGCCCTGCTTGTGCAGCACGTCCAACTTGATCGACTGGGCACCGGAGTTGTCGACGAGGTCCGGCGGGTTGCCCGCGTTGAACCGGGGCTGGAGCTTTCCGGTGATCTCCTGGGTGCCCAGGTGGCTGACCTCCGCGTCCCACTTCTTCGCGTAGACGCTCTCCCACTGCTTCGCGTACTCGTCGCCGAACCCGCCCTTGAATACCACCACGTCGAGAGCGTTGCCCTTGTTGACACCGAAGGGGTTGTCCTTGGTGACGGTGCCCTTCTTGACGGGCTTCCCCTCCTCACCGCCGCCGGACGCGCACGCCGAGAGGGCCGCGACTCCCGGCACGGCGATCAGACCGATCGCCGCCGCTCGCTTGATCAGGTCACGACGGTTGACGTTGGTGGATCCCATGCTCAAGTCCTCGCCTTCTTACGGGACTCAGGCGGTGTGTTACCGGTCTCCCGTCGACGCGCCACTGGCGAAGGGCCCGACACCGCGGGTCAGTTGAAGCTGGGGTCGTTCGGTCGGGTCCGCTCGCGCGACTGCGTCCGGCGGTCCGGGTGCCGACAGGTATAGTCCACTCCCCACCGGCGAGGCAAGATCGAGAACCGGACCGCCCGGCGACTTTCCCGAGTTGAGACCTGGCGAGCACAGCCGAGCGGTGCCCCGGCACGCACGACGGCGCCGCACCCCGCCGATGCGGGGTGCGGCGCCGTCGGTGGTGCCGACTGAGCGGAGTTGTTACTTCCGGATCAGCGAGCGCAGCACGTACTGCATGATGCCGCCGTTGCGGTAGTACTCGGCCTCACCCGGGGTGTCGATGCGCACCTTGGCGTCGAACTCGACGCCGGAGTCGGTGCTCACCTTGACCGTCTCGGGAACGCCGCCGTCGTTCAGCGCGGTCACGCCCGTGATGGAGTAGGCCTCCTCGCCGGTCAGGCCCAGCGACGCGGCGGAGGTGCCCTCCGGGAACTGGAGCGGCAGCACACCCATGCCGATCAGGTTCGAGCGGTGGATGCGCTCGTAGGACTCGGCGACGACCGCCCGCACACCCAGCAGCGCGGTGCCCTTGGCGGCCCAGTCGCGCGACGAGCCGGAGCCGTACTCCTTGCCCGCCAGCACGACCAGCGGGATGCCCGCGGCCTGGTAGTTCTGCGACGCGTCGTAGATGAACGTCACCGGCGCGTCGGCCGGGTCGTCAGACTGGGTGAAGTCGCGGGTGTAGCCGCCCTCGGTGCCGGGCGCGATCTGGTTCCGCAGCCGGATGTTGGCGAAGGTGCCGCGGATCATGACCTCGTGGTTGCCGCGGCGCGAGCCGTAGCTGTTGAAGTCGCGACGCTCCACGCCGTGCTCGTTGAGGTACTTGGCGGCCGGGGTGTCGGCCTTGATCGCACCGGCCGGGGAGATGTGGTCGGTGGTGACGGAGTCACCCAGCTTGGCCAGCACGCGGGCGCCGGAGATGTCCTCGACCGGGTCCGGGTCCATGCCCATGCCGTCGAAGTACGGGGGCTTGCGGACGTAGGTGGACTCCGGGTCCCACTCGAAGGTGTTGCCGGTGGGGATCGGCAGCGCCTGCCACTGGGCGTCGCCGGCGAAGACGTCGCTGTAGCTGCGGCCGAACATCTCCTGGCCGATCGCGGAGGCGACGACCTCCTCGATCTCCGCCTCGGTGGGCCACACGTCGGCCAGGAAGACCGGCTTGCCCTCCTTGTCGGTGCCGATCGGGTCGCGGGCGATGTCCACCTTCATGGAGCCGGCGAGGGCGTAGGCCACCACCAGCGGCGGCGACGCCAGGTAGTTCATCTTGACGTCGGGGTTGATCCGGCCCTCGAAGTTGCGGTTGCCGGACAGCACCGAGACCACCGCGAGGTCGTGCTCGTTGACGGCCTTGGAGACCTCGTCCGGCAGCGGGCCGGAGTTGCCGATGCAGGTGGTGCAGCCGTAACCGACCAGGTTGAAGCCCAGCTTGTCCAGGTACGGCGTCAGGCCGGCGCGGTCGTAGTAGTCCATGACGACCTTGGACCCGGGGGCCAGCGTGGTCTTCACCCACGGCTTGCTGGTCAGGCCCTTCTCCACGGCCTTCTTCGCCAGCAGCGCGGCACCGACCATCACCGACGGGTTCGAGGTGTTGGTGCAGGACGTGATCGCGGCGACCGTCACGGCGCCGTGGTCGATCTCGTAGGTCGAGCCGTCGGGGGCGGTCACGGTGACCAGCTTGACGGGGATGCCGTTGGAGACGGCAGGGGCGTCGGAGGCCGGGAAGGACTCCTTGCCCGCCTCGTCGAGGTCCGTGTCGTCCACGTAGTTGCGCACGTCCTGGCCGAACTGGTCGGCGGCGTGGGACAGCGCGATGCGGTCCTGCGGGCGCTTCGGGCCCGCGAGGGACGGCACGACGGTGGCGAGGTCCAGCTCCAGGTACTCGGAGAAGACGGGCTCGTCGGCGGGGTCCGCGTTCGGGGCGAGCCAGAGGCCCTGCTCCTTGGCGTACGCCTCGACCAGGGCGAGCTGCTGCTCGTCGCGGCCGGTGAGCCGCAGGTAGTTGATCGTCTCCGCGTCGATCGGGAACATCGCGGCGGTGGAGCCGAACTCCGGCGACATGTTGCCGATGGTGGCGCGGTTGGCCAGCGGCACGGAGCCGACGCCCTCACCGTAGAACTCCACGAACTTGCCCACCACACCGTGCTTGCGCAGCATCTCGGTGATGGTGAGCACCAGGTCGGTGGCGGTGGTGCCGGTCGGCAGCGAACCGGTCAGCTTGAAGCCGACGACCCGCGGGATCAGCATCGACACCGGCTGGCCCAGCATCGCGGCCTCGGCCTCGATGCCGCCGACGCCCCAGCCCAGCACGCCCAGGCCGTTGACCATGGTCGTGTGGGAGTCGGTGCCGACCAGCGTGTCGGGGTAGGCCTGGCCACCGCGGACCATGACCGTGCGGGCCAGGTGCTCGATGTTCACCTGGTGCACGATGCCGGTGCCGGGCGGCACCACCTTGAACTCGTCGAACGCGGTCTGGCCCCAGCGCAGGAACTGGTAGCGCTCGCGGTTGCGGCCGTACTCCAGCTCGACGTTCTGACCGAACGCCTCCGGCGTGCCGAAGCGGTCGGCGACGACGGAGTGGTCGATGACCAGCTCGGCCGGGGCCAGCGGGTTGATGCGGTCCGCGTCACCGCCCAGCTCCTTGACCGCCTCACGCATGGTGGCGAGGTCGACCACACACGGCACGCCGGTGAAGTCCTGCATGATCACGCGGGCCGGCGTGAACTGGATCTCCTGGTTCGGCTGCGCCGTCGGATCCCAGCCACCCACCGCCCGGATGTGGTCGGCGGTGATGTTCGCGCCGTCCTCGGTACGGAGCAGGTTCTCCAGCAGCACCTTCAGGCTGTAGGGAAGACGCGCCGCGCCCTCGACCTTGTCCAGCCTGAAGATCTCGTACGACTCGTCGCCCACTCGCAGCGTGCTGCGAGCGACGAAGCTGTTCGCCGACACGACAGTCTCCTTCAATGCATGAATTCGCGTGTACCACCACGATCCTGCCGTTGCAGGACCTTGCCCGTCCGCTGAGGTAGCCCTAAGTTAGGGTGACCTAAGAAACATGGGCAGTGGCTCGCCCTCCGGCAGATATCTCGATGTCGAGATAACTGTAGTACATCGCCGTCGAACGGTCATGCCCCGGCCCGCCACGCGTACCCGCGCGCCGCCGACCGACTCCCCGACACGCCCCCGGTCCGCCGCGACACGCCACCGGCGCCTTGCCGCGCGTCACGGACACACCCGACACAGCGCGCGAGCATGAGCAAAACCGGCTATACACAGATATGACAGCAGAACAGTCCCCGCCCGAGCGCCGTCGGCCACACCCCAGCCGTCACCCGAATGGCTCTACTCACAGGCGAGTTCATCTCATATCTGAGATAGGGTCACGTCCATGACCGACGACTACCTCGCCCGTATCGGCAAGCTCATCCGGGACGCCCGCCAGCACCGGGGCTGGACGCAGGCACAGCTCGCGCAGGCACTCGCGACCAGTCAGAGCGCCGTGAACCGCATCGAACGTGGCAACCAGAACATCAGCCTTGAGATGATCGCCCGCATCGGCGAAGCGCTGGACAGCGAGATCGTCGCCCTCGGCTACTCCGGTCCGATGCACCTGCGCGTGGTCGGCGGGCGACGCCTGTCGGGCAGCATCGACGTCAAGACGAGCAAGAACGCCTGCGTGGCGCTGCTCTGCGCCTCCCTGCTCAACTCCGGACGCACCGTGCTGCGCCGCGTCGCCCGCATCGAGGAGGTCTTCCGCATCCTGGAAGTGCTCGGCTCGATCGGCGTGCGGACCCGCTGGATCAACGACAGCAGCGACCTGGAGATCGTGCCGCCGGCCACCATCGACCTCGCCGGCATGGACGCCGAGGCGGCCCGCCGCACCCGGTCCGTCATCATGTTCCTGGGCCCCCTGCTGCACCGCCTGGACCACTTCCAGCTGCCCTACGCCGGCGGCTGCGACCTCGGCACCCGCACCGTCGAACCGCACCTCCAGGCGCTGCGCCGCTTCGGCCTCGACGTGACGGCGACCGAGGGCACCTACCACGCCGTCGTCGACCGGTCCGTGAGCCCCGACCGGCCCATCGTGCTGACCGAACGGGGCGACACCGTCACCGAGAACGCCCTGTTGGCCGCCGCCCGCCACCCGGGCGTCACGGTGATCCGGAACGCGTCCTCCAACTACATGGTCCAAGACTTGTGCTTCTACCTGGAGCTGCTGGGCGTCCAGGTGGAGGGCGTCGGCACCACCACGCTCACCGTGCACGGCAAGGCCCACATCGACGTGGACGTCGACTACTCCCCCTCCGAGGACCCGGTCGAGGCCATGAGCCTGCTCGCCGCGGCCGTCGTCACCGAGTCCGAACTGACCGTCCGCCGCGCCCCCGTGGAGTTCCTGGAGGTCGAGCTCGCCGTACTGGAGGAGATGGGCCTCGACCACGACCGCAGCCCCGAGTACCCGGCGGACAACGGCCGCACCCGCCTCGTCGACCTCACCGTGCGCCCCTCCAAACTGGAGGCGCCCATCGACAAGATCCACCCCATGCCGTTCCCCGGCCTGAACATCGACAACGTGCCGTTCTTCGCCGCCATCGCCGCGTCCGCGCACGGCTCGACCCTCATCCACGACTGGGTCTACGACAACCGCGCCATCTACCTCACCGACCTCAACCGGCTCGGCGGACGCCTGCAACTGCTCGACCCGCACCGCGTGCTCGTCGAGGGCCCCACCCGCTGGCGCGCCGCCGAGATGATGTGCCCGCCCGCGCTGCGCCCGGCCGTGGTCGTCCTGCTCGCCATGATGGCCGCCGAGGGCACGTCCGTGCTCCGCAACGTCTACGTCATCAACCGCGGCTACGAGGACCTCGCCGCCCGCCTCAACTCCGTCGGCGCACAGATCGAGATCTTCCGCGACATCTGAAAGAACCCGGGAACAGGTACGCGAAACCCCTCCTGAGTCGCACAAACGCGAGACAGGAGGGGCCTGTGGGCACCCCTGGGACTCCTCTGGGAATTCTGGCCGGGCTCGGAGGTTGCGGGTGACAGGCACTTCACGTGACACGTCATCGGAAGCACGTCACCGCAGCTGGGAAGGAAGAAGTACAGGTCAAAAGCGGCTTTCGGATCCGGCAGGAGGACAACAGGCGTTCGGAGCGTCGAATGGGCGTCACGGCTTTCCGTTCGACCAGGCCGTTCCGCGGACTGGCCGACTGCCGCCGGACGCACCCGGTCACGCACGAGACAGCGGGCACCCAGCGGCGACCGCGCCCACCGCGGGCACGGGCGGGTGCAGCGACCGGAACGCCGCGACCGGAACAGTCGTGCGGACACCGGCGTGCGGGGCCACAGCGTCGACCGCGGTGG
>NZ_BAAHCA010000029.1:0-18037 GCF_054776295.1 Streptomyces sparsus | reverse complement strand
CGCGGCGTGGGCGGCAGCGGCCCGCCCGTTCGAGCCGAGCAGCAGGCTCGCGAAGCCGCCCCGGCCGCGTGAGCCGAGCACCATCAACTGACCGCGCTCCCCCATGCCCGGCAGCACCGCGGACGGCGCGCCGCTGATCGTGGTGAACCGCACCCCGGGCTCGCCCGCATGGTCCTTGAGCTGCTCGTTCATCCAGTCCAGTACCGGGTCCTGGCCGGGCGCGGGCGGTTCGGGCATCGGCTCCGGCACACCGTGCGTGTTCGGCGGCCACGGCCACACGTGGACGGCGAGGACGTCCGCGCCACGCAACCGGGCGGCGTCGATCGCCCACCGCAACGCCCGCAGGCTGTGCTCGGACCCGTCCACAGCGGCGATCACCGGCAGGGCGTTCATCTCGCACCAGTCCTCTCAGGGGCGTCGCACCTGGAAACTCCCGACTTCCAGGGTGCAGGGCGAACGCCGCCGGCGCGAGGGCCGGACGGACCCGCTGCCGGGGCTCAGCTGCCTGCCGCGTAGCGGACGAAGGCCGACCAGGCGTCCGGCTCGACGCTCACGTGCGGGCGGCGTACGTCCTTGGAGTCCCGCACCAGCACGCCCACCCCCGCCTCCGCCACCTCGACGCAGTTGTCGCCCTCAGTCCCGCTGTAGCTGCTCTTCACCCAACGCAGCTCGGTGACGGTGGTCATAGCGCTCCTCGCATCTGCTCCAGCAGGCCGGTGGTGGCCTCCCGGCCAAGGGCCTGTGCACGCATCCTTCCATAGCGCTGGAGCAACGCACTGACGGATCCGGGCTCGGTGATGAGACTGCTGCTCTTCTGGCCCTCCGAGTAGCCGATCCACTGGTGCTCCGGGGTTTCGGCCAGGTACATGGGCCCGTCGAGACCCGCGTGGTCCTCCCGTTTCGTCGGCATCACCTGGATCTCCACGTTGTGCACGTCCATCAGCCGCAACAGCTGGTTGAGGAGCGATCGCGTCACCTCGCTGCCACCTGTTCCTCGCGCCAGCAGAGACTGTTCGAGGATGAAGCTGTACGCGGTGTTGGGCCGGTCCACCAGCAGGCTCTGCCGTTCCAGCCGTGCCGTCACCTGCTGCTCGATCTGCTCCTCGGCGAGGGGCGGCAGGCTGCTCCGGAAGACCGCACGCGCATACTCCTCCGACTGCAACAGACCCGGAATCACGCGGCATTCGTAGGAGTAGAGGCTGATGGAGTCGGTTTCGATGGCGGCCCACTGGCGGAACCAGGAGGCCAGTCCGGCTCGCCGGGTCAGGTGCCGGGCGGCGGCCGTCAGCACGCCCTCGACGCCCAACTCCTCCTCCCCGCGCCGGATCAGTTCCCTGGACGGGAACCGCCGCCCCTGCTCGATCGACGCCACGTAGTGCGCCGAGTACCGCACCCGCTCCGCGAACTCCTCCTGTGTCAGGCCGGCCCTGTCTCGAAGTGCCTTGAGCACCGACCCGAACGTCTTCAGCGCGTCCGACGCATCCGAGTCACCGCCGCTGTCTACCATGCCAGGCACCTCCCGTGCACCCCTGCGTCTCCCACACCCACCCATGGTTACGTTCCGTGAAGGATGTTGTCCATCGGGTGAACCCGTACAGTGCGCACCGTACGGGCGTCGCGCCTGGTGAACGGTCCGTAGGCGGACGAGTTTGAAGGCGTGCAGCAGCAATCCCCCCTCACCGTACGTACGTTCGCCAGCGCTTCGGCTCCACCCGCAAAGGGGCCCGGCTTGCCCGGTTGAGGCGGGTCTCCGTGCCGACCGACCGCTGGGATTGCGGCCCGCGCCACGGGGTGGGCGGGACCGTCTGGGCCGAGTTCGACTCCGGCCCGTCCCGCCTCCGCGACGGGTCCGACGCTCCGGGCCCGGCACGCCTGCCCGGCCCGCCCGCGAAGGACAGGCCCGGCCCCTCCCCGGGCACCGCCGCACCGCAGCTGTCCGAATAGTGATCTTGACAGTCCGTGCATGGGGCAACAGAGTCACCGCAGTGGAGATCAACGAGCTGACCCCGGCCGAGCGACGCGTGTGGGCGGCCTTCCCGTGTGGCGAGGTGGTGGACTTCCGCGGTTCCCCTGACGACAGCCCCGAGGACGGCGCCGAGTGGGGCCCCGAACGCACACTGCGGGCAGGGGTGCTGAGAAGCCTGCTGCTCAACGGTGCTGCTGCCGAGGGGGAGATCGCCTCGCTGGGGGTGGTCGGGGCCCGTGTCACAGGTCAGTTGGATCTCAAGTACAGCGAGGTGGACGCCGCCGTCCGGTTGCGCGACTGCTACTTCGACCGCGCGCCGAAGCTGTACGCGGCCAGGTTTCGGCTGCTCAGTTTCCGCGGTTCCCGGCTGCCCGGACTGAGCGCCGCCGCGGCCCGCGTGGACGGCACCCTGCGGCTGTCCGACTGCCGGATCACGGGCATGGTCAAGCTCGGCGGCACCCAGGTGAGCGGCGCGTTGATGGTGGACGGCGCCAGGATCGGGCCGCTCCCTCGCGGCAGCGCCGACCGGGAGCCGGTGCTCCAGCTCAACCAGATGGAGATCGCTCACGACCTGCGCGGCGACCGCCTCCAGGTACACGGACAGCTGCGCCTCTCCGGCGCGGTCATCGCGGGGTCGGTGTTCCTCCACAAGGCGTCGTTCCAGGAACCGGGGGGCACGGCGTTCCAGGCCGAACGGCTCTCCGTGGGCGCCGACATGCACGCGATGCACCTGCGGGTGCTGGGCCGGACGAACATCCGCGGCAGCCGCATACCGGGTCAACTGAACCTGTCCTACGCACGGTTGGCCAACTCCGGCGATGTGGCTCTGCGGGCGAGCAGTTGCGCCATCGGCGAGTTGTGGTTGCGGGAGGCGGAGACGCTCGTCGGCAGGGTCAACCTGCGCCGGTCGGTGGTGGAGGTGCTGCACGTCGCCCCGGACACCTGGCCCGAGGCGGTGCAGTTCGACGCGTTCAGCTACACCACGCTCGCCCCGCACGAACCGGCCGAGCGGCGCCTCCCCGCACTCGAACGCGACCGGGACGGGTACATCCCCTTCGCCTACGAGCAACTCGCCGCCGCCTACCGCCGGATCGGCGACGACGACGGCGCGCGGACCGTGCAGCTGGCGAAACAGCGCCGCCACCGCGGCACCCTGCCCTGGTACGCACGTGCCTGGGGGCACCTCCAGGACGCGGCCGTCGGTTACGGCTTCAAACCGCTGCGGGCGGCGGGCTGGCTGGCCGCCCTGCTGGTGCTGGGCACGGTGGCGTTCGCGTCGGGACCGCCGCAGCCCCTCAAGGACGACGAGGCGCCGCCCTTCAGTGCCTTCTTCTACACCCTCGACCTGCTGATGCCGGTGGTCGGTTTCGGCCAGGAGGGCGCGTTCGTCTCGCAGGACTGGCGGCAGGGGCTGTCGTACTCGCTGATCGTCGCCGGGTGGATTCTCGCCACCACCGTCGCCGCCGGCATCACCCGCGCCCTGAGCCGCGCCTGACGCGACGAGTCACCGGCGCCCCCTGCCGTCACCGACGACCCGTCCCCGCTACGACCCGCTGCCGCTGGCGGCCGGTTGTCGTAGCCGCCCGCTACCTTGCCGGGCATGGGACTCGAGATTTCAGTGGGCATGCTCCACAACATGGCTCGCGGCGACGCGGAAGGCCTGCGGTACCACGAGGACGCCTTCGCGCGCCTCAGCCGGGCGCTGGCCGAGGAGGACGTCACCTGGCGCGAGCCGGAGACCACGCCGACGCCGCATCCCGAACTCCACTTCGCGGCCCTCCCGTACGGTTCGCTGACCGACCTGCGCCGCGTCTTCGTCCTCATGTCCTGGGGCGAGCCCGTCACACCGGCCTCGGGCACCGATCCCCGCCAGTACGCGCACGATCTCGAGAAGATCCAGGACGAGGCGGCGATGCTCTCCTCCCACCTGCTCTGCCACTCGGACACCGCCGGCTACTACGTGCCGTGCGACTTCGAGGACCCGCTCTTCCTGCCGGCGGAGACGAACGTGCTGGGAGGCGGGATCGTCGGTTCCAGCCGGCGCCTGCTGGACGAACTGCGCGGCTGCGCACCCGCGCTCGGTATTCAGCTCGGCCAGGACGGCGTGCTCTCCGCCGAGGAGTCGGCCCGGCTGGCCGAGGGTCCGCCCGGCGACCCGTTCAAGTCCGAGAGGCTCGCCTGGTTCCAGCTCCACCTCGCCTGCCGCGCGAGTCTCACCACCGGCCACGCCCTGGTCTTCCACTGAGGCAGCGGTTATTGAACGAGTCGCCGTTCCCGGGCAGTTGCCGCACCGCCGGCTACTGCCGTGCCTCGGCGGCTCACGTACGCCTTCCCGTGCGCCGGGCCGACGAAGGGCGCCGGCCCGACGGATCACAGTCGCTTGGCGCTGCGCAGCGTCTTGGCGTAGTAGCCGTTGCCGTCCAGCCGGGAGACGCCGCCGACGTCACCGATGGTCGGGCCGTTGATCTCCTCACGGCTGGAGATGAAGATGAGGTGGCCCGCGGTGTCGTAGCCGAGCACCATGCCCACGTGGTCCAGCCGCTCCTTGGTGCGGGCGTCGAGCTTGAAGAAGACGAGGTCGCCGGGCTGGAGCTGGTCGATGGCGGACGGCCGGTCGTCCGCCGACACGCCGGTCAGCGGCAGCACGTCGACGCCCTCCGTGGAGCGGGCCATGCCGTTGGCGGTGCGCGGCAGTCCGTCGCTCGCCGTGTCCGAGGACCTCAGCGGGTAGCGGGCGCGGTAGCCGAGCACCATGCGGATGTAGCCCGAGCAGTCCAGCGCGTTGGCGCGCATCGCCTCGGGCGTTCCGATCGTGCCGTCCCGGAACGGGTAGGAGACGCCGAGGTAGTCGTAGAAGTCGGACTGCTCGAGGCGCAGGTCGCCCCCTTCCGCGCCGGCGGGGTTCAGCGGGCCGAAGTCCGCGTCACCGGCGTAGACGAGGCCCTGCTCGTCCTTCTTCTGCGGGGCCCCCGCCACGTACTGGAAGGCGAAGGCGAACAGGTCGTCCTCCTTGCTGTTCTCGTACTCGGCGTACCACTCCTTGAACCACTGCTCCTTCTCGGCGCCCTTCTCCCACGGCTCCGGCATCAGGCGCACCCAGTCGGTCGTGGAGACCTTGGAGGAGGTCGAGGCCGGCTCCGTGAAGGTGCGGGCCGGGCCGGTGAGCGTCGCGGTGCGCGCGCCGTCGGTGTAGACGGCTTTGATCTGGCCGTCCGCGCCGCGCAGCACCGAACGCGCGGGGTTCTCCAGCCGGGACCAGCGCGCCTCGCCCTTCTTCTCGGAGCCGCCGCCGGAGCCCCGGTCCCCCTCCAGGACGCCGACGTTGTGGACCTCGGTCACGCCGGGCGTCTCCTGCTTGCGCAGTTCGACGGTGAGGTAGGCGGAGGTCGCCACGAGCCCCAGCACCACGAGGCCCGAGACGACGGGGCGCGGCTTCTTCTTCGCTGCCATCGGTTACTCCTCGGTTGTTCTCGGTCGGGTTCTCAGACGGTGGGCATGATGCCGAGCAGCAGGCCGGCGGCGACCACGATGTAGGCCATGAGGGAGACCGTGCCGGTGGCCAGCAGGGTGGCTCCCTTGGGCTGGCGCACCATCTGGTAGGCGATCAGGCCGGGCACGATGAAACCGAGGGTCTGGTTGCCGTACAGCAGCGGGAACTCCATCGACAGCACGATCATCACCGTGGCCTGGAGCAGCACGCCCAACAGGACCACGGCGGCGAACAGCCGCTTGCCGTAGAGGATCACCAAGTGCTGCATGACCTTGGTGCCCGCGTAGGTCAGGGCGGTGACGCCCACGACCATGGCGGCGCGCTGGAGGTCCTCGATCAGGGTCAGGGCCAGCCAGCCCGGCGTGATCATGCCGCCGGGCGACAGGTTGGTGGTCAGGTAGCACAACAGCGAGAAGAACAGACCTATGGCGATGCCCAGGGCGGCCATCTCGGGGGTCAGGGCGGCGGTGGTCAACGGGGTCTCCGGACGGGCGGGCGGGGGGCCCCGCCGTAGGGGTCGTGGTGCGGTTCGTCGTGCGGTTCGGCGTGCTGCGGTTTCTGCGCTTCGTCGTGCTGCGGTTCATGGGTTTCGTCGCGCTGTGGTTCGCGGGCTTCGTCGCGCTGGAACCAGGACGACGGGGCGGGTCTCTGCTGTCCGTGGGGCTGCCGCCGCGCGTGCGGCTGCGGTGGGCCCTGCCGCGGCTCGTGCTCCCGCGACTCGTGCTCCCGCGACTCGTGCTCCTCCTGGTGCTGGTGCGTCCGGTACGGCCCGGCGGGCTGGGCCGGCATCTGGAGCACCGGGATCTCCTGGGTCTGGGAGGCCTGGTAACGCTCCTCGTATGCCGTCGGGTACGAGGCGTACGGGTCCAGCCGCGGCGCCTGCGCCGGGACGGCCGCCGGGACCGGTGCACTCTCGCCGGCGGTGTCCTCTTCCCCGGCGTCGCTGTCGTCGGCCGGCAACTCCGCCAGGTACTCCAGCAGTTCCTCACCCTGGCCGTGGATGTTGCCGATGGCGACCAGCGACGAGCCGTCGGACATCCGGTCGAGCATGGCCGGCATGAACTCGTCGGCGGACCGCCGCTCCCCGCCCAGGTCGACCGCCCGGTCCCGCCACTGGGCGGGGATGGAGTCGACGGCGCTCTTGGAGGGGTGACCGATGACGAAGACGTTGTCCGGCTCCAGGTCGGGGATGATCTCACCCATCTGCGCGTTGCGCTCCACGCGGTCCGGGCGGCAGTTGATCACGACGTTCAGCGGACGGCGGATGGCGCCGAGGTCGAGCAGCTGGTTGATGTTCATCAGCGTCGACTCGGGGTCGTTGGCCGCGAAGACGTTGGCGAACGCCAGCCGCTTGCCCGCGGGAGTCGCGTAGCGCTCCACGGACAGCACGCCGGGGTCCGGCGGGGCGTCGTACATGCCCTGCAGGGCGACCTCGCGCTCCACGCCCAGCAGTTCGGCGACGGTCAGCGCGATCGCCACGTTCTCCTTGAACGTGAACCAACTGAAGCCGCGCAGCTCGTCGTCGGTGACGGTCTCGGGGTCGGCGTAGATCAGCTGGCAGTTACGGGCGTCCGCCTCCTCCTGGAGGATGTGGAACCGCTCCTTCTCCGCGGTGACGCAGACGCCGTCCTCCGGCATCGAGCGGCACAGCGAGCGGGCCACGTCGTCCAGGGTGGGGCCCATCTCCGCAAGGTGGTCCTCGCGGACGTTGCACAGCACGCCGATGGTGGAGCGGATCAGCTTGCTCTGGTTGACCTCCTGAAGGGCCGGCATGACCGCCATGCACTCGATGACGAGCGCGTCGGGGCGGTAGGTGGCGGCCCGGCGGACGATGCCGATCTGCTCCACCACGTTGGCGATGCCGAACTTGCGGTAGACCGGCTCCTCGGTGGCGTCGGGGTGGATGAAACGCGCGGCCGTGCCGGTCGTCTTGGCGACGGTGACCAGGTCGCCGCCGCGGAGCGCACCGGCGCACAGCCGGGTGATGGAGGACTTGCCGCGGATGCCGTTGACGAGCACCCGGGAGGGGATGGAGTGCAGCGCGGCGTAGTGCCGCCGCTGCTCCACGATGCCCGCGACGAACAGGAAAAGACTGCCGGCCAACAGGACGAAGTAGAGATAGAGCACAGCTGGGTCACCTTCCTCCGGAGCCGAGACGGGTCTCGGCGGGCCGGCGTGCCTGGGTCTGCCGGCCGGCCTGGAGCTGTTGCCGGATCAGTTCGAGGCTGCGGACCACAGCACCGACCTCGTCCTGGTAGCGGGGGTAGTGCACGGTCTTCAGGTCACCGTCGGCGAGTTTCTCGGCGCTGCCGGCCAGCGCCGACAGCGGCCGGGCGACGACCAGGTGGACCCAGCCCAGGCAGACCACGATCGCGGCGAGGCCGAGCAGCCCGGCCAGCACGCTGCGGTCCTCGCGCTCGTACGCGGCGATCTGGAAGTGCTTGGCGTTCTGCCAGCTCACGACGGTCCAGCCGAGGTCGGCGGCGACCCCTCCGCCGGAGAACGGCGCCGCGGCGGCCACCGTGACGCTACCGCCGTCCCGGATCAGCAGACCGTTCTCCACGGACCCGGCGCCGACCTGCACGTTGCCCGCGCGCACCAGGTCGGGCAGGGCGTCGCCGGGCAGTTCGTCGAAGGCGAGGAAGCCGTCGTTGGCGGCGAGGGTCCGCGTTTCGGCGTCCACCACCCGCACCTCCCCGAGACCCGGCCGCTTGAGTAGCGAGTTGAGGAACTCCACCCGGATCTCGCCCACGAGCGTGACGCCCTTGCGCTTCGGCACGGGCGCCCCGGCCTGGATCACCGGCTTCTTCTCGCCCTGTCCCGACACCCGGACCAGGGCCGGGCCCCCGGCGGCGTCGGCTTCATCGCCGGTGCCCCAGTCGTGCGGGGCGCCGCCCGCCCGGGCGAGTACCTCGCCTTTCGCGTCCACGACGTACAGCGCCTGGTAGCGGGTGTGCTCGCGCAGGGCGTCGGCCAGCAGCTTCTCAGTGGCGCCCGGGGCGGCCACGTCGATCAGGCGGGAGGTGGAGACCAGGTCGGCCTGGGCCTCGTTCAGCGCCCGCCGGACCCGGTCGGCGACCAGGTCGGTGCGGTCGCGCTGGTCGTTGACCATGGTGGCGGGCACGGTGACCGAGCCGTCCGTGCGGTTCAGCAGCCACCCCACCGGTACGGCCCACAGCAGCAGCAGGACGGCGGTCACCGCGAGCGGCACCCGGATCCCGAGGCGTGCCCTGCCGACCGGACCGGAAGCGGCGTCGTGGCCGGGTCCGCCGAGGCGGCCGCGCAGCTGCTCCAGGGCCGAGCCGATACGGGCGGCCTCACCCCAGCGGGGCACGCCGACCGGGCGGGTCAGATCACCGCGGGCGAGCCGTCGGGACTCCAGGAACAGCCGCAGCAGCGGGCGCTGCACGCCGCCCCAGAGCACGGCGACCGCCAGCAGTCCGAGCACCACCAGGACACCGGCCGCGATCAGTCCGAACAGTTCCCGGTCCGCTGCGACGCCGCTCTGCTGCCCGACCACCGGGAGCATGGACACGACGGTGAGGCCGAGTCCGGCGGCGACGCTGTCCGCCTCCTCCGGGTCGGAGGAGGCGAGGGAGGCGTAACCGGCGGTGGCGATGCGGCCGTTGTAGTCGTCACCCAGGAGGGAGCCGCTGACGCCGGGGTAGCCGCGGGAGCCGGGCTCCCTGGCGCCGACGGGGTCCTGCTCGGTGCGCTCGGCGGCCTGGCCGGAGAGCCGGGACATCTGCTTCTGGAGAAAGGTGAGTTCTTCTCGCTGCTTGTCCGAGTTGAGTGCCTCGGACTGCTCGAAGCCGGCGGTGGCGAGGACCTCACCGTCCCGGGAGGCGACCGCCATGGTGCGGAACGGGCCCAGGTTGATGGCGGGGACGGACAGGCTGTTGGACGCGACGAGCAACTGCTGCCGCTTTCCGTCCTGGAGGACGACCATCGTCATCAGCCGTACGTCGCCGGTCTCCAGCCGCACCATTCGCGGTGCCAGGGCGTGCTCACCGGTCAGGACGTCCTCGTCCAGCCAGGCGAGAGGGATCCGCTCGCCGCGCGCGGCGAGCACGTCCCCGGTCTCCAGGTCCACGATCGTGGTGCCGGTCCACTTCTGGTAGGTCCTGCCCAGGTCGGACAGCACCCGCTCCGGGTCGATCTCCTTCCCGGCGTTCAGCGCGGCGGCGGTGCGGCGCAGGTCCGTGATCCGTTCGTCGATCGAGGCGCGCAGCGCGATGGCGCCGTCCTCCGCGAAGTGCTGCTGGGAGGACAGGACCGCTTCCGGTACCACCGGTGCGCCGCTGGGGCCGAGCACCTTCGCGGTGAGCCCGGCCAGGGCGAGTATCAGCACGCACAGCACTGCGATCGGCGGGCGGATGCCGCCCAGCAGCGGCATGTCCGCCCGTCTGCGGCTGCGCCGCCGCCCCCGTGCGGCGGGCGGGGCATGGCTCGGTGTCACCGGTGATCGTCCTTGGTCGCTGCGAAGGTGATCAGCATCCGCCGATACGTACGGTCGTACGACGCTGTCACTCGAAAGGCTGGTAAGCGCTGTCACTCAAAAGACCGGTCAGCGGGTCCAAGGTTGTGGACCTCACCCCGGAAAGGCCTGTGACTCCGGTCACTCCCCCGACACGAGGGGCTCCAGGCCGTCACCACCGGGCGCACCGCGGTTGGCGAGAAAGCCCCGGGTGCGGTCGACCGCCAGCCGGTAGCGGGCGAGCCGCTTCTCGGACAGGTCACCCGGCTCGTCCAGCAGGTGCTGCGCGTCCACGAGCCGGTGGTCCTCGACGGCGCCGTCCGGCAGTTTCTGGTCGGCCTCCAGCTCCGGCGGGATCTCCATCAGCGTGGTGCGGTACCGGGCTTGGACGTCCCACCCGTCGGTCGTCTCCCGGAACTCGAACCAGCCGATGGCCCCTTCCTCCGTGACGCCCTTGGGCGAGGAGTGCCGGGCGACCTGGTTGCCGAGGCTGTAGGCCACCCAGGTGCCGTTCACCTTCTGGATGGGCTGCACCACGTGGGCGTGGTGCCCGATCACGAGGTCGATCCCCGTCTCCTCGGTGAGCCACTCGGCGAGTCGGAGCTGCGCGGTGCCGGGCTCGTTGTAGTACTCCGCGCCCCAGTGAAGGGAGAGGATGACAACCTCGGCGCCCTTGTCCCGGGCCCGGGCCTCGGCCTTCTTGATGTCCGACGAGTCCGTCTTGTTCAGCGCCCACCGCTGCTTGTCGGGGGCGGGGTGCACGAACGACTCCCAGGAGTAGGACAGATGGGCGACCTTGACGCCGTTGACGTCGCGGATGTGGGGGCGCTTCGCCTCCTCGGGCGTCCGCGCCGTGCCGGTGTGCCCCAGACCCACCTCGTCCATGGTGTCCAGCGTGCGCTTCACCGCGCGCAGACCGTGGTCGAAGGAGTGGTTGGAGGCCGTCGAGCAGGTGTCGTAGCCGGCGTCCTTCACGGCCGTCAGAACCTGCGGCGGCACCAGGAACTCCGGGTAGCCCTCGAAGGGCCCCTCCGGCTTTCCGACCGGGGTCTCCATGTGACAGATCGCAAGGTCGGCCTTGCCGATCACCGGCCGCACCCCGGCGAACATCGGACCGAAGTCCAGTCCGGCTTCGCCCTTGCCGGTCTTCTCGGCGTCCTCGGCCGCCTGCTCGACCAGTTCGGGGTGGATCAGGATGTCACCCGCGGCGGCTACGGTGAACGCACGCCCGCCAGGCTTCAGCTGAGGCTTCTCGGGCCCGGAGGTGCAGCCGGCGGTCAGACCGGCGAACCCTGCGAACACGGCCAGGGCCACCATGGCTCGACCCATGCGGAGAGACTTACGAAATGTCACCGAGCTATGTTCACATGCGCGATACAGCGAACCTGCACATTGCTATTACGAGACAGTCACATTTGTTCCGTAATCTCGCGCTCATCGTGACCGGTCTGACACTGGTACTCGTCGGATGCAGGTCGTCCGCCGAGCCTCCGACCGACGACGCCGTGCCGCGCGCCCGCGAGCTGGTCGATCTGCGCAGCCGCATCCTCGACTACACCTCCGAACTGAAGCCCGACGGCGACTACACGCCCCCCGACGACGAACAGCGCAAGCAGGTGGCCCGCGGTGTCGGGCGGCTGCTGGACGGCGATGCCCGGGAGGCCGAGCGACTCCTGTCCCCGCTCGGCCTCGGCACCACCCGGCTCACCGACACCGACACCGGCCGCCGCTACGACGAGGTCGCCGCCACCGGCGAAGGCCCGAGCACGGGCTGGGGGCGACTCTACGTGACCGCCGACGCCCGGCTCGGCTGGAGTGCCCAGGTCCCGCACCCCGTGGCCGACCGGAACACCGAGGATCTCGGCGTGGAGCTGCTGGAGGGCAACCCCGGCGGCGCGCTGGTCCTGGCCGCCGCCCACCGCCGGGCGGGGGACGACGGCGCCGCCGACGTCGCCCACCGCGAGGACAGCGCCTTCCACGCCGTCGTGGTCGAGCTCCAGAAGCGCGGGGTGCCTGGCGTCCAACTGCACGGCTTCGAGGACTCCGACAAGCGCCCGTACGACGCCGTCGTCTCCACCGGCGCCGCGGAGAGCACGGTCGGCGAGGTCGTCGCCCTCGCCGACCGCATGGAAGGCGACGGGCTCCGGGTCTGCCGGGCCTGGTCGGCGCGCTGCCCACTGGAAGGCACGAAGAACGTCCAGGGCCGCGACGCGCAACGTCAGCACGCCACCTTCGTCCATCTGGAGCTGGCCCCGCACGCCCGGGACGACGGCAGGCACGCCAAGAAGGCCGCCGACGCGCTCTCCGGCCTGCTCGGCACCTGGGCGCACGACTGAGCGGGCACTCCGCACTGGACAACGGCCGTCCCAAAGACGGCGATTGGCGTCGCGCACGAGGTGATGAGTGCCGTTTGACGACCGCCGCCGGCGCCCCAGGCGGCAGTTGCCCGTGTCCGCGCGCTCTCCCTGCCCAAGTGCCGTGTGCCTGCGGCCGGTTCTCCACGAGGGAGCCCGGCCGTGGTGGCCGTGGACCGACCGCCGCTCCCCCGCGGTAAACCGTTGGCACCGCACCGCTTCGGGCAGCGAGAATGCGGGGCGTTCCGCACGTCCGCGCCCGGACGGGTCGCCGCGACCACAGCCGCACCCCAGGAGAGCACGCACGGTGTCCGAGAATCCCCACGACCCCGGCCCGGAGCGCACCCGCCTCGGCCTGCGCACCGACTGCGCGAGCTGCTTCGGCCTCTGCTGCGTGGCCCTGCCCTTCGCCGCCTCGGCGGACTTCGCCGTCGACAAGCCGGCGGGCAAGCCGTGCGGCAACCTGCGGGACGACTTCCGCTGCGGCATCCACCACCGTCTGCGGGACAGCGGCTTCGCCGGGTGCACCGTCTACGACTGCTTCGGCGCCGGACAGAAGGTGTCGCAGGAGACCTTCGGCGGGCGGGACTGGCGGCGGAACCCGCGCACGGCGCGGCTGATGTTCGACGTGTTTCCCGTGATGCGTCAGCTCCACGAACTGCTCTGGTACCTGACGGAAGCACTCGCCCTTCCACAGGCCCGGCCGATCGAGAAGGACCTGCGCCGGGCGCTGGAGAACACCGAGCACCTCACCCGGGGCGGCGCCGAGTCGCTCGCCGGACTGGACGTGGCAGCCGTCAGGCAGGACGTCAGCGAACTGCTGCTGCGTGCCGGTGAACTGGCACGGGCCGACACCCCGAGGCCCCGAGGGCCCGGCAGGGGCCACCGGGGTGCAGACCTCGCCGGGGCGAAGCTCGGCGGCGCCGTGCTGCGCGCCGCGAACCTACGTGGTGCGCTCCTGATCGCGGCCGACCTGAAGGGCTCGGACCTGCGAGGGGCCGACCTCATCGGTGCCGACCTCCGGGACGCCGATCTGAGAGGCGCCGACCTCACCGGCAGCCTCTTCCTCACCCAGGCCCAACTGGACTCGGCCAGAGGCGACATGTCGACCAGGCTCCCCCACGGGCTGACGCACCCCGCGCACTGGCGGTAGTCCCGGGTCCCTCGGTCCGCTCCCCGTCCGGCGGCCCTCCGGACGGGGTGAGGCGGCCCGGAGGTGCGGGCGGGGAAGCGCACGTCGCCGTTTCATCGTCCGACCACCTAAGGAGCCGGCGGTCGCTCACCCGTCTCCGGTCGACCACCGTCCTGGGACCAGAGCCAGACCGCCAGGACAGCCCCGCAAGCAGAAGGGGCCGAAAACGGAAGGGCCCCGCAAGCAGAAGGACCCCGACCGAAGCCGGGGTCCTTCTCTGCTGTGTCCGAGGGGGGACTTGAACCCCCACGCCCGATAAAGGGCACTAGCACCTCAAGCTAGCGCGTCTGCCATTCCGCCACCCGGACCGGTGAGCGTCGCGGCCTTGGCCGCTGACAATCGGGCACCACCATAACACCGCGTGCGGGGCCGGCGATCACCCTGGCCTTGGGTCACGGCCCGGTAGGCGGGAGGATGGAACGGGCGACCCCCGCCCGATGGAGGAGGCAGTGTGAGCGAGTCCAGCCCGACCGCGAGCGCCGGTGCGGTGACCGGCGAGGACGAGGTCGTCGGCATCTGCCGGGACCTGATCAGGATCGACACCAGCAACTACGGCCAGGGCGAGGGCCCCGGTGAGCGGGCCGCCGCCGAGTACGTGGCGGAACAGCTCGCCGAGGTGGGCCTGGAACCGGAGATCTTCGAGTCGCAGCCGGGACGCGCGTCCACGGTCGCCCGGATCGAGGGCACCGACCCGTCCCGGCCGGCGCTGCTGATCCACGGCCATCTCGACGTGGTTCCCGCCAACGCCGAGGACTGGACCCACCACCCGTTCTCCGGGGAGATCGCCGACGGCTGCGTGTGGGGCCGAGGCGCCGTCGACATGAAGGACATGGACGCGATGACGCTCGCGGTGGTCCGCGACCGGCTGCGCACCGGTCGCAAGCCGCCCCGGGACGTGGTGCTGGCCTTCCTGGCCGACGAGGAGGCCGGCGGCGTGTACGGGGCCCGCCATCTCGTCGACCGGCACCCCGGGCTCTTCGAAGGGGTCAACGAGGCCATCGGCGAGGTGGGCGGATTCTCCTTCACCGTCAACGAGAACCTGCGGCTCTACCTGATCGAGACGGCCCAGAAGGGCATGCACTGGATGAGGCTCACCGTGGACGGCACCGCCGGGCACGGCTCGATGACGAACAAGGACAACGCGATCACCGAGCTGTGCGAGGCCGTCGCCCGGCTCGGACGGCACAAGTTCCCGGTACGGGTCACCAAGACGGTGCGTTCCTTCCTGGACGAGCTCTCCGACGCCCTCGGCACGGAGCTGGACCCGGAGGACATGGAGGAGACGCTCGCCAAGCTGGGCGGCATCGCCAAGATCATCGGTGCGACGCTGCAGAACACCGCGGCGCCCACCCAGCTGTCCGCGGGCTACAAGGTCAACGTGATCCCCGGCCAGGCCACCGCGCACGTCGACGGGCGCTTCCTCCCCGGCTACGAGGAGGAGTTCCTCGCGGACCTCGACCGGGTGCTGGGGCCGCGGGTCCGGCGGGTCGACGACCACGCGGACCGTGCGCTGGAGACGACGTTCGACGGCGCGCTCGTGGACGCCATGCAGTCCTCGCTCAAGGCGGAGGACCCGGCGGCGCGCGCCGTGCCCTACATGCTGTCCGGCGGTACCGACGCCAAGCACTTCGACGACCTGGGCATCCGCTGCTTCGGGTTCGCACCGCTGAAGCTGCCGCCCGAGCTGGACTTCGCCGGCATGTTCCACGGCGTGGACGAGCGGGTGCCGGTGGACGGCCTGAAGTTCGGCGTGCGGGTCCTGGACCGGTTCCTGGACCAGGCCTGAGGCCTCCGGAGGCGGTCCGGCCCCGGTCGACGGCCGCCCACAGGGTGATATCGGGCAGGTGTGCGGCATTGGTCAGGAAGGGTGAATGCGGTCGCGGGGTCGTAGCCACCTCCGTCCCTCCTCGTTACAGGTGATGCGGTCCGCGGCTGGGATCGCATTGCCAACAAGGAGGAAGAATGCTCAAGAAGGTTGTCGCTGCTGCGGCCGCCACCGGCGGTCTGGTGCTCGCTGGTGCGGGCGTTGCCGTCGCCGATGCCGGCGCTCAGGGTGCCGCAGTGCACTCCCCGGGCGTGCTGTCCGGCAATGTTGTCCAGGTTCCCGTGCACGTGCCGGTGAACGTCTGCGGCAACACCATCTCCGTCATCGGGCTGCTGAACCCCACCTTCGGCAACACCTGCGTCAACGACTGACGTTGTTGTCTCTCAACCACTGAAGGTTGATGCCGTGACCCCGGAGTGCGTGCCATGCACTCCGGGGTTCTCGGTTCTCCGGGCGAGCAGGTGCATCCCGGCAGACTGCGGAGCCGCCCGCTCGCATCCCGCAAGCATCGAAGGACAGGAAACAACCATGCGACAGGTCACCAAGAAGGGCCTGATCTCCGTGGCCGCGGCAGGCGGCGTACTCGCGCTGTCGGGCGGCGCGGCCCACGCGGGATCCAGCGCGGACGGCGCGGCCCAGGGCTCGCCGGGAGTGCTCTCCGGCAACAACGTGCAGGCCCCGGTGCACGTGCCCGTCAACGCCTGCGGCAACACGGTGAACGCGGTCGGGCTGCTGAACCCGGCCATGGGCAACAACTGCGTCAACAAGAGCTCCGCCCCGCACGGGCACAAGGACGGCCACGGCAAGGGCGGCCCCCAGAAGGGCGGCCCCGGCCACGGCGGTCACCAGGACGGTCACCAGGGCGGTCACCAGGAGGGCCACCAGGGCGGGCACACGGACGGCCACCAGGGCGGCAGCGGTTCGCACGCGGACGGCGCGGCCCAGGGCTCGCCGGGCGTGGGGTCGGGCAACAACGTCCAGGTTCCGGTCGAGGTGCCGGTGAACGCCTGCGGCAACAGCGTGAACGTGGTCGGCGTCGGCAACCCCGCGGTCGGCAACACCTGCGACAACTCCGGTGGCCACACGCCGGAGAAGCCCGGCCCGGAGAAGCCCGGCTCGGAGGAGCCCGGTGACTCGGAGGAGCCCGGGACGCCCGGTGATCCCGAGAAGCCGGCCGACCCGGAGAAGCCGCGTACCTCGGACGAGGAGAAGACCGCGGACGGCGTCGTCGAGGAGGGCTCCGAGTCCCGCTTCGAGGCCCAGGGCACGGCGGGTGAGCTGGCGCAGACCGGCGGCACCGTGCTGGGCACCGCGGCACCGGCGGGCGCGGCACTGCTGCTCGGCGGTTACGTCCTGTACCGGCGTTCGCGGGCCGCGGCCCGGAACTGAGTACATCCGTACTCGAGCGGTCCCACGGAGCCGTCATCCCGGCCGGGGTGAGCCGGCCGCGCTGAGCAGGCGGCGCTGAACGGCGGGACACGAGCACCAAACGGAGCGGGCCACACAGCTGTGGCCGGCTCCGTTTGCTCGTGCGCCGCTCACCAGGTCGCGCGGAGCTGACGGATGATCCGCCGCCGCAACCGCACCCGGCGGCTGCCGTCCGGGAAGAGGCGCAGACGGTCGAGTTCCCAGTGCCCGTATTCCGCGTGGTCGGTCAGCAGACGGGCGGCCGCGTTGCGGGAGACCCCGCGCGGCACGTACACATCACGAAATTCATATTCCGGCATCGCCCTCCATTGTGCGTGCAGGGCCCTACTACGGATAGCGTCTGCACTATGTCTGATGCTGCGCAGCCCACCGCTGCCGAGGTACGTGCCGCCGTCGAGGCGCTGAAGACCGCGCTGGACCGTCACCTCGACGCGATCGAACGACGGCCGTCCGACGGCTCCGAGGACGCCGAGGCCGACGCCGGGGTCTATGCCGCCTTCAACGAGTTGGCCGCGGCGGCGGAAGCGTACGACGAGGTCCTGTACGACGCCTACGACGAGGTGACCCCCTTCGAGATTCCCGGTTCCGAGCCCTCAGCGGGGTATCTGGGCCCCGACGAGCCGAGCGCCATCAGCGTGTTCGTGCGCCGCGACTACACCGTCACCGAGCCGATCCGGCTGCTCGCCCAGGCGCAGCGCATCACCGAGCTGGACCCCGACTCCGCCGACGTGGCGGGGGACACCGACCAGTCCGCCGGAAGCAGCGTGCACGCCGCGCTGGGCGTGCTCTTCGGCGAGTTCGAGGCCGACGAGATCTCCAGCCGGCACAAGGAGTTCGGCCTGGAGGAGGGCGACTCGACGCTCTGGGTGGTGGCGGCGGACGAACCCTCGGAGCCGGGGGAGTGGTTGTCGGCGCCCTTCGACTCGGCGGACGCCGAACGGGTCCTGTGCCGCTTCGACGTCAGCTCCGTCTTCGACGACGACCTCTACGGGCCGGAGGACGACGACTAGCGGCGGGGCGACGCGGCTCGCCGGAGCCCTGACCGGGGCCCCTGCCCCGGGCCCGCTTCCCGCGACGAAGGACCGGCTCCGTGCCCTGCGCGCGGGGCCGGTCGGGCGTCAGCCGCCGAAGAGGGCCACGACGAAGACCGGATGGAGCACGGCCAGGCCGCCGGTGGCGGGTCCGACACCGTACGTGACGCGGTCCAGCCGCTCGGCGGCCCCCTTCGCTGCTCGCGTCTACTGCTCGGTGGCCGGCTGCTGCTGCGGGCGCAGCAGCGTGCGCAGCCGGGTACGGCGCGGCGGT
>NZ_BAAHCA010000028.1:0-18136 GCF_054776295.1 Streptomyces sparsus | reverse complement strand
TGCCCCGTGCTGTGGTGGGCTGCCGTACGGGAAGCCGGCCGGGGCGCGGCCGACCGGGGGAGAGCGGCAACGGCTCGGCGCGTGCCCCGCGAAGCGGTCGGAGCTGCCGGCCTCCGGGCCGGTCGGCCGATGGACGACGTCGACGTCCCTTTCACCGCCGGTCGCCGCCGCCTTCCCCGCGAACCCGCCCCTGTCCACGACCGTGAGTGAGTCTCCGCATGACGACAGACCTGACCCGCCGGCCCGCGCACGTGCAACTCCACGCCCTCGAACGCCGCGACGTCTCCAGCCGCGAACTGCTCGCACTCCACCTCGCCCGGATCGACGCCGACACGGTGAACGCCGTTGTCACCCGGGACGACGACGCGGCCCGTCAGGCCGCCCGGGCAGCCGACGAACGCCGCGCCCGCGGCGAGAGCCGCGGAGTCCTCGACGGCCTTCCGCTCACCGTCAAGGACTCGTTCGAGACAGCCGGTCTGCGCACCACCTGCGGCGCCGAGGACCTGCGGGAGCACGTCCCCGAGCGGGACGCCGACGCGGTCGCCCGGCTGCGCCACCAGGGCGCGGTGATCATCGGCAAGAGCAACACGCCCGCGTACTGCCAGGACCTCCACACCGACAACACCCTCTTCGGAGCCACCCTCAACCCGCACGACCCGGCCCGCACGGTCGGCGGCTCCTCCGGTGGGCCCGCCGCCGCGGTCGCCGCCCACCTCACCCCCGCCGACCTCGGCAGCGACCTTGCCGGTTCACTCCGGCTGCCGGCCCACTACTGCGGTGTGTTCGGCCTGCGGCCCACCCACGGACTCGTCCCGGCCCGGGGTCACATCCCCCGCCCACCGGGCCGGCTCACCAGCAGCGACATGCTCACCCCCGGCCCCCTGGCCCGCCACCCGCGAGACCTCGACCTGCTGCTGACCGCGCTGACCACCCCCGCACCGAGCGAGGCCACACCCTGGCGCCTGGAACTGCCGCAGCCGGGCAGGGGCATCGACCGACTCCGGGTCGCGGTCTGGGCAGACGACCCCGACTGCCCCGTCGACCGAGCCACCGGCCGGGCTCTCGCACTTCTTGAGCAAGCGCTGTCCGAAGCCGGTGCGGTGGTGCGCCGCACCGACGGCCCCGTTCACTTCGGCGACTCCACCCGCCTGTTCGAGCAACTCCTGCACGCCACGGCGACGGCCAGCGCCGACGAAGACACCGCCGCCGCCGAGATGGCGGCGGCACGGGCACTGCGGGAGGACGACACCAGTGCCCGCGCGGTCTTCCTCCGCCACCGCACCCAGACCCACCGGACGTGGCTCCACGCGGACGAGCGGCGCGCCTGGCTCCGGCAGACCTGGCAGCGGTTCTTCGCGGAGCACGACGTCCTCGTCACCCCGGCCGCCCCCACCCCCGCGATCCCCGCGGGAAGCCGCACCCTGCACGTCGACGGCCGCGAGCGCGGCTTCTTCGACCAGACCGGCTGGGCCAACCTCACCAGCCACATCGGCCTGCCCAGCCTCGTCGTACCGGTGACCAGGACCACGGAGGGGCTGCCGATCGGCGTGCAGCTCATCGGCCCGGCGTACACGGACCGGGTCCTGCTCGCCCTGGCGGAGGAGCTGATGCCGCTGCTTCGCTCGTAGCCGAGCGGGCAGCGCCGGGGGAGGGCGGCCGAGCGGATGGTGACCGGCGTCGTCACACGGTGCGTCGGCCGGTTCGGTGGGTGCGATCCCGCGGTGCGGGGTGCGATGCGCCGACGTGCGTCGTGGCGGGGACGCGGTCCGGGCCGGCACAGAGGTTGCCGAGGCCGCGCGGAACGCCCGGCGTGTGCCGGACGCGGCTCGCGGTGTGGTGCGCTTTGATCGGTCCAGGACAGCTTGATCGGTCCAGGACAGCGCCGCGTCGCGGATCGCGCCGGCCCGGCACCGCATCGGCAACGGAGAGCGTTCGGCATGACTGTGGAAGATCCCGGCACCCCCCACTGGCTGTTCGGTGATCAGCTCGGCCCCCACTTCGTGGACCCGGCGCGGGGCGGCCCGCACCGGGACGCGCCGCTGCTGATGATCGAGGCCAGGAGCGTCTTCCGGCGGCGGCGGTTCCACCGTGCCAAGGCCCACCTGATCCTGTCCGCGATGCGCCATCGCGCCGCCGAACTCGGCGACCGCGTGCGGTACGTCCGAGCCGACACCTACCGCCAGGGTCTGCGCGAGGCGGTGGGGGACGCCCCGGTGACCGTGCACCACCCCACGTCCCACGCGGCGCTCGCGTTCGTGCGCGAGCTGCCGCACGTGCGCGTCCTGCCGGCACGCGGCTTTCTCGTGGCGCACGACGACTTCAGCCGCTGGGCGGACGGCCGCGGCACGAAACACCTCCGTCAGGAGGACTTCTACCGGTGGGTCCGCCAGACGCACGACCTGCTGATGGAGGGTGACCGCCCCGCAGGCGGGCGCTGGAACCTGGACCACGACAACCGGGAGCCCCCGCCACGCGGCGCCACCGACCTGGGTGTTCCGGCGCCGTACCGCCCCAGGGAGAGCGACATCGACGCGGGGGTGCGGTCCGATCTCGACCGTTGGGCGCGCGACGGGGACGTCGAGTTCGTCGGCGAGGACGCGCCGCGCACGTTCCCCGCCACGCGCCGCGAAGCGCTCGCCGCGCTGCGCCGCTTCGTCGAGCACCGGCTCGCCACGTTCGGCGCCCACGAGGACGCGGTCCTGAGCGGCGACCCGACGATGAGCCACAGCCTGCTCTCCTCCTCGCTCAACCTCGGTCTGCTGGACCCCGCGGAGTGCGTCGAGCGGGCCGAGGCACGATGGCGGTCGGGGGAGGTGCCGCTCAACAGCGCCGAGGGGTTCGTGCGGCAGATCGCCGGCTGGCGGGAGTTCGTCTGGCACGTCTACTGGTACTTCGGCCCCGGGTACCGCTCGGGCAACGCCCTCGGCCACCACGAGCGACTGCCCGACTGGTTCACGGAACTGTCCTCGGACGGGACCGGGGCGAACTGCCTCTCCCACGTCCTGGAGCAGGTCAGGACGACCGGCTGGACGCACCACATTCCGCGCCTGATGGTCCTGGGCAGCTTCGCCCTGCAACGAGGGTGGCAGCCCCAGGCCGTCACCGACTGGTTCCACCGCAGCTTCGTCGACGGCTACGACTGGGTGATGGTCCCGAACGTGGTGGGCATGTCGCAGTACGCGGACGGGGGCCGCATGACCACCAAGCCGTACACGTCCGGAGGCGCGTACATCAACCGCATGAGCGACCTCTGCGGACCCTGCCGGTACAAGCCGCACGTGCGGGTCGGGGAGGACGCGTGCCCCTTCACCGCCGGCTACTGGAACCTCCTGCACCGCCACCGCGACCGGTTCGAACGCAACGCGCGGATGACGCAGGCCGTGCGGGGTCTGGACCGGCTCCGCGATCTCGACGAGCTGCTGGAGCAGGAGCGCGACCGCCGGGACTGACGGCATCGGCGGCGGGACCGAGGCCCGGGGCCGGGCCCGGGCGGGCCCGGCGTCACCCCGGGGCGTCGCCCTCCTTCGCGGGGTCGATGAGGGCGAGGCCGATCTCGGGCCGGAACGTCTTGCGCAGGGTTGCCGGGCTGCTGCGGAGGACGACCTCCAGGGTGGGCCAGACCTCACCCTCCAGCAGGTGCCCGCCGCGGGTCGAGCCGTCCGGGAGCCCGAGGACGGCATGGACGTGCGGCGCCGGCCCGTCCTCGCCCACGGCGATGTCACCGATCAACGAGAGCACCTCGCACTGCTGGTCCACCGGGATGCGGCGGTAGTCCTGCTCGTCCCGGTCGAACCAGCCCACGACGGCCCGTGAGAAGGCGCCCACCGCGGTGACCTGCGCCGCGCGCAGTCCGTGTTCGCGGGCGAAGGCCGTCAGGGCCTCCGTCGTCTCCTCTCCCGGGTCGAGTACGAGCACGTAGGTCGCTGCCGGGGAGTCCTCCACCTGTTGCCACTTCATGCCGGCCGGGTGCCCCGATTCCGCCGTGCCCAACAGCGGCCCCGGTGGATCGGGAGGGGGAGGCGGCGGGCCTGTCACAGCAGGGGGCGTGCACGCCGACGCGGCCAGGCGCTCCACGACGGGATCGTCGTGGAGCGCCTGGCGCGGCTTCCGGGGGGGCGTGGTCATGCGCCTTGCGTCACGGGCGCTCCCGGGTGCTGTCCTACGAGGCACCGGGACGGTCGTCGCGCTCCTTGCCACCCGGCAGGAACTCCTGCGCCTTGGCCTTGATGCCCTGCTTGACCATGGAGCCGCGGTCGCTGTCGCCCTTCAGGATGGACATGGCGGCGGCCTCGATCTGGTCCAGCGACGCGTGCGGCGGGATCGGCGGGACCGCGGGATCGGTCCGGAAGTCGATCACGAAGGGCCGGTCGGCGGCCAGCGCCTGCTCCCAGGCCGACTCGACCTGTTCGGGCTTTTCGACCCGCACCCCCGCCAGCCCGAACCGCTCGGCGATGTCGGCGTACGGCAGGTCGGGAATATGCTGCGACTCCTCGAACTGCGGGGCACCCGACATCGCCCGCATCTCCCAGGTCACCTGGTTGAGGTCGCCGTTGTTCAGCACGGCCACGATCAGCCGGGGGTCGGCCCACTCACGCCAGTACTTCGCCGCCGTGACCATCTCCATCATGCCGTTCATCTGCATCGCCCCGTCACCGACCAGCGAGATCACCGGGCGGCCGGGGTGGGCGAACTTCGCCCCGATGGCGTACGGCACGCCTGGGCCCATCGTCGCCAGCGTGCCCGACAGGGAGCCGCGCATCCCGTCGCGCAGCCGCAGGTGCCGGGCGTACCAGTTGGCGGCCGACCCGGAGTCGGCGGTCAGGATCACGTCGTCCGGCAGCCGGGCGTCCAGGGCGTGCACCACGTACTCGGGATTGATCGGGTCGGCTTCCACGGCGGCCCGCCGCTGCATGACCTCCCACCAGCGGGAGACGTTCTTCTCGACCTTCTGCCGCCAGGCGCGGTTCTCCTTGCGGTGCAGGCGCGGCAGCAGCCGCTCCAGCGTCTCGCGGGCGTCACCGACGAGGTTCACCTCGAAGGGGTACCGCATGCCGACCATGTGCGGGTCGATGTCGATCTGCACCGCCCGCGCCTGGTCCAGATCGGGCATGAACTGGGTGTACGGGAAACTGGACCCGATCATCAGCAGGGTGTCGCAGCCCTGCATCAACTCGTACGACGGACGCGTCCCGAGCAGACCGATCGCACCCGTCACGTACGGCAGGTCGTCCGGCAGCACGTCCTTGCCGAGCAGGGCCTTGGCCACACCGGCACCGAGCACGTCGGACAGCCGCTCCACCTGGGTGCGCGCCCCCCGGGCGCCCTGACCGATGAGGACGGCGACCTTCTCACCGGCGTTCAGCACGTCCGCGGCCCGCTCGATGTCCTGCTCGGCCGGTACCGGCGCGTAGTGGCTGAGACCGAGACTGGAGGGCACCATCTTGAACTCGTGCGTCGGCGGGCTGTAGTCCAGCTCCTGCACGTCGCCCGGCAGGATGATCGCGGTGACGGTGCGCTTGGCGTACGCGGTGCGCATCGCCCGGTCGATCAGGTTCGGCAGCTGCTCCGGCACCGTCGCGGTCTCGCAGAACTCCGAGGCGACGTCCTTGTACAGGTTCTGCAGGTCCACTTCCTGCTGGTACGAGCCGCCCATGGCGCTGCGGTCCGTCTGGCCCACCAGCGCCACGACGGGGACGTGGTCGAGCTTCGCGTCGTAGAGGCCGTTCAGCAGGTGGATCGCGCCCGGCCCGGACGTGGCCGCGCAGACGCCCACCTTCCCGGAGAACTTGGCGTACCCGACCGCCTGGAAGGCGGACATCTCCTCATGGCGCGACTGCACGAACTTCGGCTTGTTGCCGGCGCGGCCCCAGGCCGCCAGAAGACCGTTGATGCCGTCGCCGGCGTAGGCGAAGACATGATCGACATCCCATTCACGCAGCCGGTGGAGAATGTAGTCCGACACTTTCGTACTGGCCATTGCTGCTCCGTTTCTCGCACCGCCGACGCGCGGATCGGCCCTCGCGCATGGTGGCGGGACACTCCGCCACGGCGGCGGAACACGCGTCGGGTAACCGTGGCGAGTGGATGGAAACGTCGCGCAGTTGCCGGTACGTCACCCTGCGGCCACCCGTCGGCGCGCCCGGAAAGAGGGGCGCGGAATGCGGGTCCGGACGGCCGGCGGGAGTGGCGGGGGAGTACGGAGGGTCGCTCAGGCGTCGCGGCGGGAGCCCCAGGGCACGGTCGGCTGAAGCACGGCCTCGGTCAGGGCCCGGGAGCGGAGACCGGTGATCGCCTGGTACTCCGGGTCGGCGACCATGCGGCCGAAGGCCGCGCGGCTCGGATAGCGGACCACCAGCACCGCGTCCCAGGCCTGGCCGTCCTCAGCGACCAGGGCCGCCTCCCCGTCGCCGGCGTAGACGACCTCGGCTCCGTAGCGCTCCAGGAACCGCCTCGCCTGCCGTGAGTACTCCTCGTAGGAGGCCCGCCCGTCGGGGGCGAAACGCAGCAGGTTCAGCATGACAACGGGCTCGTCCGACTCGTCCTTCACCAGCCGGGCGAGATCGGCGCCTGAGGGATCGACTGCCATGGGGTCCCCTTCTCGTCTCACGGTCCTCGTCACGGGCATGCGCGCCCTTGGTGTGCGCGCGGCGGCCCGCCGCCGTGACCGTCGCGTCACGGCGGCCTGAAGCCTAGACCCGCCGACCCCCAGCTGCATACCGTCTGGTCGGTCTCTGCTCCCGAGGTGTGTCCCAGACGACTTCGCAGCCCTTCGTACTCTCTGTCGCACTGCGGGGTACTCTCGGACACATCATCAACGCGGCCCGACGGGCTTCCGCTCCACCACGGTGGAGTTCCCACGGACATGCCCCCACCCGCACGAGTCTTTTCGTGCTGCCTGGGGGAAGTCCTTGCTGTTCCGTGCGTCCGCGGAAACGGTCGCCGTCATGGCGTCCGACGGTTCACTGTTCCTGCACCTGACCGACCAGTTCGTCCATATGCACGGCTACCGGCCCGGTGCCTCGGAGGCTCGATCCTGGGAACGCAGCATCCCCGTCCTCACCGCCGCGCTCAACGAAGCGGGCCTGGGCGACGTCGAGGTCATGTTGGAGTACGGCCTTCCGCTGAACAGCAAGCGGGCGGACGCCGTTCTCGCCGGAGTGCACCCGGTGACAGGTGAACCCTCCTACGTTGTGGTGGAGTTGAAGCAGTGGAGCCAGGCACTCCCGCACGAGGACGACGCGGCCCTGTGCCACGTCGACGCCTACGCCCACCCGGTCCTCAACCCCGTGGAGCAGGTGCGCCGCTACTGCCAGTACCTCGGCAACTTCAACGGCGCGGTGGCCGAACACGGGGAACGGCTCAACGGGGTGGCGTTCCTGCACAACGCAACCGAGTTCGGCGTGGCGGGACTCCGGGAGATCGAGCGCGACCACCAAGGGCTGCTGTTCACCGGCGAACGCCGCGGCGCGCTGCTCGACCATCTCCGATCGAGGCTGAGCAGCAAGCACTCGGGGGCACAGGCAGCGGATGCGCTGCTCGCAGGCGCCACGGTCCCCTCCAAGCAGTTGATGTCTGTCGCTGCCGAGGAAGTGCGAGAGCGAAGCCAGTTCGTCCTCCTCGACGAGCAGCAGGTCGCCTACCGCATGGTCCTCAACGCAGTGGAGAAGGCCAAGCACGCCGATCGCAAGGAAGTCGTTGTCGTGACCGGCGGGCCCGGCACGGGCAAGAGCGTGATTGCCCTGCAACTACTCGGCGAGCTGTACCGCCGCGGAGTACCGGCGCTGCACGCCACCGGTTCGCAGTCGTTCACGACGACGATGAGAAAGGTCGCCGGCGCCCGGAAACGGGAGGTCCAGTACCTGTTCAAGTACTTCAACAGCTTCATGACCGCAGAGAAGAACAGCCTGGGCGCCCTCGTCTGTGACGAGGCCCACCGCATCCGGGAGACCTCGGCCAACCGCTACACGCGCGCCGAGCACCGCACCGGAAGGGCGCAGATCGACGAACTCATCGACGTCGCCTACGTGCCGGTCTTCTTCCTGGACGAGCACCAGGTCGTCAGGCCGGGCGAGATGGGCACCGTAGCCGAGATCGAGGCGGCAGCGGCGAAGCGGAACATCCCGTGCCACGTCGTCCCGCTGGACAGCCAGTTCCGCTGCGGCGGCAGCGACGCCTACCTGCGCTGGGTCGTCCGGCTCCTCGGCCTGGAGCCGGGCGGGCCGGTCGTCTGGGAACCCGACGACCGTATGCGGTTGCTGGTCGCGGACAGCCCGCAGGAGATGGAGTCCTTTCTCGAGGCCCGCCGGTCGCAAGGGTTCGGCGCCCGCATGTCCGCAGGATTCTGCTGGCGCTGGTCGCCGGAACCCAAGCCGGGCCAGCCGCTCCCGACAGACGTGGTCGTCGGTGACTGGGCTCGCCCGTGGAACCTGCGCGGCGACCGTTCCGTCTCCGGCGCGCCCCCGGCGGCATTGTGGGCCACCGATCCCGCGGGCTTCGGGCAGGTCGGGTGCGTCTACACCGCGCAGGGCTTCGAGTACGACTGGTCCGGTGTCATCATCGGCCCCGACCTGGTCTGGCGCGGCGACCGCTGGACCACGGACCGCACGGCGTCCAAGGACCCGGTCTTCAAGCGGTCCACCCCGGACGCCGACGTGGACCGTCTGGTCCGCAACACCTACAAGGTGCTTCTGACCAGAGGCATGGTCGGCACGATCGTGTACTCCACCGACCCGGAGACCCGCGCGAAGCTCCGCGAACTGCTGGAGGGCGGCTCGAGGCGTCAGCCGACCACGGCCTGACCGCCCTTGACCGAGCAGGGAAGGGTTGAACGGTGCGGCGTCGTGTCGGACAGTCGATTTGCCCCTCCTTCGCGTCTCCACGCCGGAGGGGGCGAAGCCAAGACCGGGCGTGGCCTCCACGGGCAGCGACAGTCGGTCGTAGATGTGTCGCACAGAGTCGAGACCGACGGGTCTGCTCGTACTCATCGGTGCCCAGTGGTCAAGCCCTCGCGTACAGACGTCATCGGGCGACGAGACGACGTGGATGTCGTCGCCGCTGTTGTTGGACATGGTGAAGATGTGTCCCGTCTCCGGCCATGCGGCAACGAAGGGGTTGATTCGGTAGCCGTCCGGGTGGGGCCTGCCTCGCCCTGGCGATCGGATGGCAAATGCTGATAAGACGCCGATCGCCAGAAGTGCGGCTGCGGCGTCGTGCGCTCCTACTCGGTGCACCGCCGGCACCGGAATCCGGCCATGAGACCCGCCAACCACGTCGACAGTGGATCGGCGTTCTCGGCTCGCCCGGACCTTCTCTTAAGATCGTCTCAACCGGTTGCGGCCCGACGGGCCTCCCCGCGCGGACACGCCCCCACCCGCACGAGTCACTCGTGCTCTGGGGGAATCACTCGTGTCCATGCTTCTGTTGAAGCTGGCAGCGCAGGATCTGCTCGCTCTGAACTCAAGGCATCGCATGGTGCCGCATCTCGCCGCCAGGTACCGGCATTTCCGTGGGGCGGACGCGACGGTCAGCGAGCGATCCGCATGGGCAGAGAGTCTCGTCAACCTCGCCAATGACCTGGTTGCCGCCGACCGCGGGAACGTCGAGATGATCGTCGAGTGCGCGGCCACCATCGACGAGATGGAACGGACGGGTGGCCCCCGGCTCATCGATGTGGTGCTTGTGGGACATCACCCACTGGAGCGTCGGCTGTCCGTGCAACTCGTAGAGCTGAAGCGCTGGTCGACGGTGACCCGGGTGGAACAGGCCACTGCGGACATGGTGGATGTACCAGGTATGGGCAGTACCAAACACCCTGCTCTCCAGCTACGTGAGTACTACGAGGCATTTACCGGTGGCAGGGGGCCGCTGCACGGGCTCGACTACGAGTGCGGAGGCTTCGCGTATCTGCACAATGCAACGGATGCCTCCGTGCGCCCTCTGATCGACGTGGACGCGCCGACTGGTGCCTACGCTGACGTGTACACAAAAGACCAACGCGACAGGCTGCTGTCCGATCCTCGGGCGAATTTCGACACGGAGGGCGGCGCGTCCGCAGCCGAGGTCCTCCTGCGTGGGATGGGGCTTCGCAACACACCCCTGCTCGATGCCATGATCTGCGCACGAGGAGAGGACACCGTCTTCACCCTCCGAGGTCGGCAGAGGATCGTTGCCGACCAGACCCTGGAGGCGACTGCCAAGCTCCTTCCGGACTCACGTCGTCCCACTCTCGTCCCGGATGAGCGACGTGTCGTCTTCCTGGTGACGGGCGGCGCGGGCACGGGGAAAAGTGCGATCGGGCTGCAGCTTAAGGCCGAGCTGGAGGCACAGGGGCGCAATTCATGCGTAACCACTCCATGGCGTGAACTGGGAATGGCAGGGACTGCCCTTCCGGGCGTCCGCAGTCACACCGCGTGCAGTACGCGATGGAAACCATTCGCTGATCACGGCCGAAGAACCGGTTACTGAACTCCGCTCCTGTACCCTCCGGGAAGGGACGCGCAGCGCCATCAACTCTGGTACAAGGCAGGAGTGGGGACGAGGTGATTCCTGAGGTCGCGTCGTGCGACGCGATGACTCGGGCGATGCTTCGTCCGATGTCGACTGCGAGCTGGTGTGGGCGAGGGGCTGTGCAATGTCGGTGAAGCCAGCCAACGTCTCGTGGCACCTTCAGTCGAACAGCGGGTCCAGCAGAGCCTCACCCGCGAGAACGCGCCAGGCGGGGACCCGCACGGTCCGGTCCACCGGACCGAACTTCGCCCCGTAGCCTCCCGACGGCAACCCGGGCAGCAGGTCGGCCCGTGCGTGCGTCAACCGGAGGTGGCGTGCCGGGTCCCGGTCGCGCGGCGGGCCGGGGTCGAGCAGGACCGCCGTGTTCTGCCCGCCCGCGGTGAACAGCACATCCACCACGTGCCCTCCGACCACAGTCGCCCTTTCCAGGTCGGTGATCCCGCGTTCGGTGAGGTACTGCTGGAGCCGGTCGGCGAGTTCCTCGCGGAACCGGGGTTCCGGGGCGCGCCCTGCCGTGCCACCGCCCTGCCGGCCACCCCGGCTGTTCGCTGCCCCCACGCCGGCCCCCAGCGGAACCGAGCGGTTCGCGAGCAGCGCCGGCAGACCGCTCTGCCCCTGCCAGAAGACGTGTCCGCCGACTGTGATCAGCTGCGACTTGGTACGGGTGATCGCCACGTTCCACAGGTTGACCTGGCTCGCCACCCAATGCGTGGTCCGGGGCGGGGTGTTGTGCGTGGCCACCGGGCTCAGCACCATGACGTCCCGCTGCCCGCCCTGGAACGCGTGCACTGTACCGACCCGCACCCGGTCGTCGTCGCACCACAGGCGGGCCAGCCACTCCTTCTGCGCCTTGAACGGTGTCACCACTCCGACCGTGGCGTCCGGGGGTAGGTGCCGCAGCAGCTCGTCCACCACCCGCCGCACGGCTACCGCCTCAGCCTCGTTGCGCCAGGACTGCCCGCCACCGCCCCGCACCGACTCGCCGTACGGCACGTCCACCCAGCCCAGCACAGGTACCGGCTCGGCTGCCCCGACGGGATCGGACGCCGGAACCTGGCGGCGCGTGTCGGTGAGGACCTGCAACTGACCCGCGTAGCAGTAACCGTTGACGATGCCGGCGATCTCGGGATGGCACCGGTAGTGCTCGTCCAGCAGCAGCGGGGACTCGCCGTGCTGCGCGGACACGTGGTAGGCGGAGTACACGTGGTAGGCCAGTCGGCGGTCCTCCAACTGTGCCGCGCTCAGGCCGGTCCGGACCCGGGCCTGCCGCTCCTGCTGTGGGGACACGCCGGGGATGTGCCCCAACTGCATGGGATCACCGATGATCAGCGCTCGGCGCGCCCGGAACAGCAGCGGCAGGATCGACGGGATCGAGCACTGGCTCGCCTCGTCGATGACGACGAGATCGAAGAGCTTCGGACTCAGTTCCAGCTGCTGGACCGAGTGGGTGCTGATGGCCCAGCCCTTGATGTGCACCATCAGCTTCTTCTGACTTCTCCGGTATCCGGAGCGGCTCCGCAACGACTGGAGGCGCTGCCCCATGGAGTCGCTCGCCAGGGCCTCCACCTCGGTGGACACCGCGCGGGACAGCTCGGACGAGAGCGCCGACAGCTCACCCGCCGTCTCCAGCCGTGTCTGCTTCAGCCCTTCCTCGTCCCAGCCGGTGTGGTGCGGCACAAGATCGCGCAGTTCCCGTTCCACGGCCACCGCGTCCGCCACGGACTCCAGCAACCCGGATGGCACCGGCCGCTCGGTCAACCACCCCGGCCACGCGGTGCCCTCTCCCGTCAATGACGGGGGTGTGGGGCGAGACGGTGCTGCGAACAGCACCGCGAGCGCCCGCCTCCGGCGCCAGGAACCGAACAGCCACCACGGCGCCCCGACTGCCTTTCGCGCCCGGTGCTCCCAGCGATCCAACGCGGCCACGCCGTCATCGGCCGCCGCCCAGGCACTCTCCAGGAACGGCACCGGCAACTCCAGCGCTGCCGCCCGCTGCTCCCGCTCGCGGAGCAGATCCAGCAGGCGTCCCTCCTCGCCGACGCGCTGCGCCGCCTCCGCACGCTGCCGGTCGGCCAGTACCCGACTGACGCGCAACTGCCCGCCGACGGTCGTCGATCCGCGTGGCGGAGTCCCGGTGGGCTCGGTGAGGAGAGCCTCCAGCTTCGCCGCCTCCCGCTCCCGCGCCTCGGAGTTGCCCGTTCGCATGAGCAGCCCCGGAGCGATGTCGTCGCAGCGCTTCGCGACGACATCGACCGCCTCGTTGTTCGTGGAGGCGACCAGCACGGACTGTCCCGCGGCGACGCAGGTGGTGACGACGGCCGTCACGACCTCGCTCTTGCCTGTTCCGGGGGGTCCGGTCGCCACTGTCAGAGGTTTCGTCATCGCCGAGGAGATCACCTGCTCCTGGCTTTCGTTGCACGGACCTGGCGCCACCACGGCAGCGGTCGTGGCCTGGCTCCTGCCGTCGCCACTGCCCAGCAGCGCCTCCATCGCCGTGCCGGGGATCTGCGCGGTCCTGGCCGACATCTGCAGCAGGTTGTCCACCAAGCCCTGAGTGGCGACAGCCTCCACGCCCGAAGGCGCCAGCAGGATCGCCGCGTTGTGCGCGCCGGGCCGTAGCGACTGCATCACCGACTGCTCACTGAGCGCGGACGGATCGAGCGGTTCCAGTTCCGGTAGCCCCAGCACATCCAGCAGCTCCCGCACCGCGCGCAGCATCTGCTGGTCGTTGCCCTCCTGCCACGTCGGTTGCCAGTGCGCTACGAGGTCGGCCGCATCGCCCTCGTCCAGCAGCTCCGACACGACGCCGGTGTGCAGGGACGGCACACCGCTGGGCCGGAGCACGTCCCGGCCGTCCTCGTCGGGCGCCCGCTCCATCTGCTGGACGAGCAGCGGGGCCACCTCCACCGACGTCCGGCGTCCCCGGCCGCCACCGCGTACGGGCAGGGTTACCGCCGGATAGCCGTACCAGTACTCCTGCTGGGCCCCCGTACCGCCGCTGGTGTCGGTCGATCCCGCCTTCGGAGCGGGCAGCCGGGTGGGGGCGGGGAAGGTGGAGCTCCGCCCGGACTGAACGGCCTCCTCGCCCTCTTTCAACAGGAAGTACTTGCTGTTGAGCCCGCTGTCGCGATCGGGCCGCATCGCTGCCGCCCCCTGAGCGGTGAGGCAGTGCACGTAGTACTGCAACAGCCGTTCCCAGCCGACGCCCTCCCCTGCATCAGCAGCGGCCAGTTCCCTCGCCTTGCGCAGGGCCGGGGACCGGCGGGCGGCTTCGGCGGAGTCGCCCGGCATCGCGGGAATGTGCACCGGTTGTGCCACCGACCGTGCGAAGACCAGTTGCCGTGTGGCTCGGATCGTGGACTTGGTGGGGCGCTGCTCCTCCGGAACGCCCTCCCGCGTCATCTGTGCGGTGAGGTAGTTGAAGAGGTCATCCGGCGTGATCCAGCCGCCGTCCTTGATTCGCCCGTTGCGCAGCCCCTCCACGATCTCGCCGGTGAACCGGGAGGTGCCGAGCTCCGATCCGGACGGTGCCATGGCGGAGGCGGGTTGAAGCGCGTCGGAAGCGGTGATGAAGTAGACACCGGTGGGCCGGAGCAGGGTGCTCGCCGTCGGCTGTTGGGGGTCCTCCGGAGATCCTTTGGCGGTCCAGCCCTGCACGACGGAGCCGCTGGAGCAGCAGTCCAGAAGCACGATCTTCGAGGAGGCGCGGCAGGACTGCAGCATTCGCTCGAGGAACTCGGCGGGGACGGCCGTGCCCGGCAGGTTCTCGGGGTCGGTGTCGCGTGTCAGGAAGTACAGCTGGTTGTCGTCCTCGCAGAACTGGCCGTGCCCGCTGAAGTACAGGAGCGCTGTCTCGTTCGGTTGCCGTTCCTCCAAGTACGTCTCGACGGCGCGCAGCATCTCCGCGCGGGTCGGCTCGGCGACCATCGCGCAGTCGTTGTACATGCCGATCCCGGTGTTCTCCAGCACCGCCCGCAGGTAGTGCAGGTCCGCGCGCACGGCCGGCAGATCGTGGTAGGAGCTGCTGTCGTAGGTGGAGACGCCCACCAGCATGGCGTAGCGGTCGTTGTTGTTCATCCGGGCCCTCAGTCCGCCGCCGGGCCGTTGCCTTCGCCTGTATCCGGGGCACTGTCCCCGGCTTCACCGTGGCCCCTGCCCTCGCCGTCCGTGCCCTTGCCGGAATGGTCGTCGCCGTTGAGGAAGCGGGTGAGGCGCTGGTCGTCCTGACGGGCCTCCCGACCGGTGATGCTCAGGGTCGTGCCGTCGGGGCGTTTCGCGACGATCGTCCGTTGCGGCACCCGCGCCAGCCAGGTCTGCACGACGGCGACGAGGAGGGTGCTGCCGCTGAACACGAGCCCCACGAGCTCAGCCGTCACGCCGCCCTTGGCGGTGTCCGCGGCAGGGGCGGCGGAGGGCTGATCACGGGGGATGTCGAGCGCGGCCGAAGGCTCCGCATCGGTGAGTTCTGCGAGGAGTTCACGGATCTCACGACGGGCCCGCAGCGGGTCCTCGTCGACGATCGAGATCCGGCACGGTGTCCGGTCTTGGTGGGATTGACGCACAGCTTCCCCCTGGGTGTTTCTCAACTGGTCACACGGCCTGACACGCTATTTCCCGCCGAGACCGGGCCGTGCCCCGTTATCCGAAACCCATGCGGTCATTGGCGCAAAATGTCCTTTGGCCCGGGCCCGTCGTACTGCCGCGCTTGGTCCGTCCCGGTCAGTTGCTCCCGGCGTTGTGGAACCGTGTCGGTTCTGACAGGGCGTCGCGTGCGCCGTCGAAATCGGCGAGTCGTGCCGCCACCGTGGCGACGGCGAGTCGCAGGGGTAGCGCGGCGGAGAACTTCAGGCCGCGCACCGCACGCTCGTCGACGCTGGGTAGGACGAGGGCCGGGCTGGCTTCCGCCGTCGCGAGCGCCGCGCGCCACATATCAGGTGTGAGATCCTCCCGGAGCCGCACCCAGCAGTCCGTCGGGCGCTGGACCGGGTCGGTGACGGACGACAGGGTGGCTCCGAGCGTCGCGTTGGCGCGGTATCCCGCCCACGTCCACCAGCGTACGTCGTTTCCCTGGCGCGTCAGGAGAGTGCTGTCGGGGTGGACGAGCTGAGGTCCCTGCTCTTCACGCCACTCACGGAGGCACCCTTCGGCCCTGCGCGTGAGGTGGGCTGCCGGGTAGGCGCCCAGCAACACCTCTCGCATCGCCCGTGTCAGTGCGTACGACAGCCCGGAGGGCGTTCCGCCCGACCACTTGGCGACGCCGCCGCTGTCGACCGGTTCGACGAAGACCCGTTTGCGTCCCCAGTCGATGTGGTTCACCTGCCAGCTGCGCCCGGCGAGCAGTAGTCGCCGGGGGCCGGGCCGCTCCTCCGTGAGCACGGCCGGATCCATCCGTCCGATCTCGGCGCGCCCGGACAGCACGGTGAACTGCGGCGGCGCGGTGAACGACGCGGTCAGTTCGATGAAGTGGCGTCGGCCGAAGCGACGCTCCGCCTCCTGACCGATGAACAACATGCCGCCGTCGGTGTCGAGAAATCCCTCTTCGCTCAGGTGGCGAAGGATGGGGGCGGCGGAGCGGTCGAAGGGGGCGAGGCCGTTCCACTGGTCGGCCCACAGGCGGTCGCCCAGGCGGTGTTCCTGGAGAGTCACGGAGAGGAGCTGCTGGGCGACGAGGTGGCGCGGCTCGGGCGGCGGGACGACGGGCTCGACCCAACCGCGTTCCCAGAGCAGCAGCAAAGCCGCCGCCTGGAGAAGCGCATCCGTGTCGGTGGTCAGGAAGAGGCAGTTGCGGCTGGTGCCGGTGCGGCGGCCGGTGCGGCCGATGCGTTGGAGGAACGAGGCGACGGTGGCTGGTGAGTCGATCTGGATGACCCGGTCCAGGTCGCCGACATCGATGCCGAGTTCCAGGGTGGACGTGGCGACGATGACGCAGTCGCGTGCCTCGGCGAAGGCCTGCTCGGACCTGGACCGTTCGGCGGCGGAGAGCGAGGCGTGCGACAGGAAGGCGGTGACGTCGCGGGCTCGGAGTGCCGCGCCGAGTTCTTCGACCTGCCGTCGGGAGTCACAGAACACCAGCCTTTTCTCTCCCCGGTGGAGGGTGGCGATGACCTTGGCGGCGTTGGTGAGGGACCCCACGTAGTCCAGCACGACGTCCCCGGGGGGTGCTGCGGCGGGCGGTTCGCCGTCGGACCGTGCCGGGAATGCGCCCGCCGGCCCCTCCGGGGCCACGATCCGGCCGGGGCGGCTGCCGGCTCCCGAGCCCTGGAGCCAGGTGAGGAGTTGCCGCGGGTTGCCCACGGTCGCGGAGAGCCCGATGCGCTGGATGGGTCGCCGCGTCACCCGTTGCAGACGTTCGAGGACCGCGAGAAGGTGCCAGCCCCGGTCGTCGCCGGCGAAGGCGTGTACCTCGTCGATGATGACGGCCCGGATGCCGCCCAGTAGGTGGGCGTGGTCCGTCTTCACGCCGATCAGCATGGCCTCCAGCGACTCTGGTGTTGTCAGGAGGATGTCGGGCCGGTCGGTACGGATGCGCTGACGCGCGGACTCGCTGGTGTCGCCGTGCCACAGGGCGGCGCGGCGTCCCAGCCACTGCGCGTAGCCGTCGACCCGGGTCACCAGGTTGTTGAGCAGGGCTTTCAGCGGGCAGAGGTAGAGGACCGAGGTGCCGGTCCAGTGCCGCGCGGCCATAGCGGAGAGCATGGGCAGGCAGGCGGCTTCGGTCTTGCCGCTCGCGGTGGGAGCGAGCAGGACGGCGTCGTCGCCGTCCATCAACGGCTCGATGGCTGCGCGTTGCAGCGGGCGGAGGTCTGACCAGCCGAGGGTGTTCACCACGTGGTGCAGCACGACGGGGTCGAGCCGGTCGACGGGGTCCGCGGCCGGTGCCATCACAGCTCCAGGTCGATGTCGTCGGCGCTTGACCGGGCGAGGTTCCTTTCCACGTCGGTGAGTTCGCCGCTCCTGACCGTCAGCCGGTAGTGCTGCCGGGGGTCGAAGTCCTCGAACTGGTCGATGCGGTCAAGGACGTCGCCCACCAGCTTCTTCAGGAACAGCCGGGGCGCCACACCCACCTTGCCGCCGAGCGCGCCGCCCACCGCCCCGGCGAGGTCGGAGACGTAGGTGTCGTCCGCGAGGGCCTTGACGCGTTCGGGAGCTTCGGCGCCGGACGCGTACAGGTCGCGAATGGTCAGGCCCAGACCGATCAGCGACTCCTGGGTGAAGCCGGGCAGCCGCACCTGGACCGCGCGCGGGTTGTCGAAGCGCGGGTCGGTGGTGAAGTCGGTGGCGAGCCGCTGGGCCAGCGGGGCGAGCCGCTGCACTCCCTGCTGTCCGTCGTAGAACGCGGGTGTGCCGGTGATGACCAGATAGAGGCCGGGGAACCGGCCGGAGTGGACCTCGTCGATGAGTTGCCGCAGCGCGTTGAGTGCCTTGTCCCGGGCGTCGGACCGTACCCGCTGCAACGTCTCGACCTCGTCGAGTACGACGAACAGCCCTCGGTGCCCGGAGTCCCGCAGGACGGTCAGCAGCCCTTGCAGGAAGCCCAGCGCCCCGAAGTGGTCGAGGTCGCCGCGTACCCCGGCGGCGCGCCGGGCCGCCGCCGCCACGTGGGGCTGGCCGCCGAGCCAGGCCAGCACGG
>NZ_BAAHCA010000027.1:12084-18137 GCF_054776295.1 Streptomyces sparsus | reverse complement strand
CGTCCGCCTCGGCAGACGCCGTCCACCGCGCGCAGCGCCGCCCGGACCCCGGGCACGTCCACCGCGGGGTCCAGGGCCAGCAGCCGCGCCTCGTCCAGGTGGGTGCGTGCCACCACCAGCGCGTGCGCCCGGCAGTACAGCAGGACTCCGGCGTTGACGCACTCCCCCCGCTCCACTCTGGGCACCACCCGCAACAGGGCGTACTCGAAGACGTCACGGTTCCGGGGGACGGCGCTCATCCGCGGTCCCCGCTCAGTCCGGTCAGCCAGCCGGGAGCCCGGGAGGGGCCGTCCTCGGTCGGTTCGCCGATGGTGACGCGCCGGTGCACCGCCGGGGCCCGCGAGACGAGCACCTCGGTGTACGCCGCGCGCACCTCGTCGGGCGACGCGAAGCCCTGCTCGTCGGCGAGCCACTCGTCAGGCACGTCGGCGACACACGCGGCCACCAGCTCCCGCGTCACCCGGGGCGCGAGGTCGGCGGCAGCGGCGGCCAGGTCCGGACCGAACGAGGCGAGCACGTGGTCGGACGCGTCGTAGGGCTTGTCCGCCGCCTTCGCGGCTGCGGACCAGTTGTGGTGCCAGATCATGGTCGCCCCGTGGTCGATGAGCCACAGGTCGCCGTGCCACACCAGCAGGTTGGGGTTGCGCCAGGAACGGTCGACGTTGCCCACCAGCGCGTCGAACCACACCACCCGTCCCGCCTCGGCCGCGTCCACGTGGTAGGCCAGTGGGTCGAAGCCGATCGACCCGGGCAGGAAGTCCATGCCGAGGTTGAGGCCGCCGCTGGCCTTGAGCAGCTGCTGCACCTCCTCGTCCGGCTCGGCCAGCCCGATGACCGGGTCCAGTTGCATCCGCACCAGCTCGGGCACCCGCAGGCCCAGGCGGCGGGCGAGCTGACCGCAGACCACCTCGGCCACCAGGGTCTTCCGGCCCTGCCCGGCCCCGGTGAACTTCATGACGTACGTTCCCAGGTCGTCGCCCTCGACGATGCCCGGCAGCGAGCCGCCCTCCCGCAAGGGCGTGACATAGCGGGTCGCGGTGACTTCTCTCAACATCTCCCCAGGCCATCCATCTCTTCAACCTTGCAATCCACGGACGACCGCTCCGGGGCGTAGAAGCAGTGATCACCGGTCATCGGCGCTGGGGAGAGTCGGGGAAGTTTCGGCTCGCAGGCCGGTTCCCCGCTCCCCAAGCAGTCCGTCGATGGTGCCGCGCCCCTTGCTGCCAGCTTCCGGCGTGCACGAAGTGAGCATAGTAATCGGGGGTGACCGCGGGTGAGGAGCGTCCGAGCCACCGGGCCAGGGTCACGACGGACTCGCCAGCTTACAAAATGATCGAGGCACAGAGCTCGAACTTGCCCTGGCTGTGCGTGCCCGGTGTGAGGATGCGACTCGCCAGAGCGAGGCCCAGCAAAAGGCGCATGACACAACTCCTGTTCGATCCAGCCGAAACGATCCGAAGTCGCCGAGTAAAACCGGCAGTTGCGGCGGACCTGTTGACGCCGGACGGCATGGCACCCGATGTGGCGCCAAGGGCGTTGAGTGACTGCCTGCGAGGGCTCGCCGAAGCGGAACCGCCCATCCCCGCTGCCCCGGACCGGCCGCGCCGCTTCCCGCGCACCGAATGCGCGCGGCAGCCGCGGCACGAGGGGGCCGGCGTCCCGTCCGGGTCGGGTAGACCAGCGACATAGGTCGATCAGCCGATGTCCGGCGGCCGATTCACGAGCACGATCTACGGAGGCGGGGCGCCGGCCCGGCCGCCGCGCCCAGCACCGCGCTCCGGGCGCTCCCGCACCCTCAACCACACCACACCACACCACACCACCGACATCGCCCGGAGCTTCCGCATGACCACGTACCGGAACGGCCAAGACACCGCCGCAGGAAGCGCGGTGGTGAACGCGCTGTACACCTCGCTCGCGCAGGGCGACGTCGCCGCGCTACTCGCGCGAGCGGATCGAGTGGGTCGTTCCGCCGGGCCTGCACTGCGGAGGCACCTACCGGGGCCGTGAAGAGGTGCTGGAGAACGTGCCGACGTTGTCGTGGGCGTCGGCGGCGCCGGCGGGAACCTCGTCCGGACGCTCATGCGGCGCCACCCCGCGCTGACCGGAGTGACGCTCGACCTCGCGCACGTACGCGCTGAGGCGGACGACTCCGCGGCGGGCATGGGTGTCACGGACCGGTTCACCTTCGTCGGTGGTGACTTCTTCGAAGAGGTGCCGTCAAGGAACGTGCATCTGCTCAAGTTCGTCCGCACGACTGGGACGACGAGGCCTGCGTCCGGATCCTGCGCAACTGCCGGGAAGCACTCACGTCCGGCGGAACCGCTTCGCGCGGGCCGGACTGACGCGGACCCGCATCACCTCGTCCGCGTCCCTGGTCTCCGTCCTGGAACCCGTACCAGACCGGAACCCCCGCGGGTCCTCTATGCCTCGCGGCCTAGGCGGCGTTCCTCCTGGTGGGCGACGCCACGTCGTTCCCGTCCCGAAAGGATCATCACATGGATCGAATCGATGTACTCATCGCTCTGGTCGCCGCTCTGGCCCTTGGCGTCATCGCGTGGTCGAAGCCGCTGCAGAAGCTGCCGTTCTGGGCCTTCGTCCTGCTGTGCGTCGTCTTCCACCCGGCGGGCACGGCGCTTTTCTCGGCGCTGGAGTCCGCCGCGGGCACCGGCGGCGCCATGGCCGAGTGGACCTTCTTGTTCAGCGTGAACCTCCTGTTCGCCGCGCTCCTCGCGTCGGCCTACCGGGGAATCAGGTCCCTCCGGGACACACCCGCCCACGCGCACTCCCACCACCAGAAGGTCGGCACATGAGCGTCCGTCCCCTCCGCCCGCGACGTCCTCGGACCGGCAGGGGTGTACCCATGCCCCGAATCGCCGTCGCCCTGGCGTCACTCGCCGTACTGGCGGCCACCACGGTCACTGCCTGTAGGCCCGGACCCGGCCCCGTGGGAACCGACGCGACACCCGCGATGCCCGCCGCACTGCTCGAACAGAAGCCGAAATGGACGGCGTGCTCCGCTCCCTCGACGGCGCAGGGCGGCGGCGACGCACCCGAGAAGCTGCCGGACGGTACGAAGTGGCAGTGCGCCACCATGAAGGCACCGCTCGACTACGCGGCCCCCGGCGGCAGGACCATCGACCTCGCCCTGGTCCGGGCCGAGGCCGCGCCGGGCACCGGCGAAAAGCGCCTCGGATCCCTGATCTTCAACTTCGGCGGCCCCGGCGGCTCCGGAGTGTCGATGCTTCCCCTCTTGGCCGGCGACGACTACATGAAACTGCACAAGCGCTACGACCTGGTCAGCTTCGACCCGCGCGGAGTCGGAAACAGTGTCGGCGTGCAGTGCCTGGATCCGAAGGCCATGGACGCCTGGCTGGCCACGGACTCGACCCCGGACGACACCGCGGAGGAGCGGGCGTACACCCGCGGGGCACGCGCGTACGCCCGCTCCTGCGAAAAGAACTCGGGCCCGGTACTGGAGCACGTCGGCACCCAGCAGGCCGCACGTGATCTCGACCTGATGCGCCACGTCCTCGGCGACAGGAAGCTGAACTACTTCGGCATCTCCTACGGAACGCAGCTCGGGGGCGTCCACGCCCACCTGTTCCCGCACAACGTCGGGCGAGTCGTCTTCGACGCCGTGGTCGACCCCACCGAGAACATCCTGGCCAGTGGACTCGGTCAGGCCAAGGGCTTCCAGGGCGCACTGAGAAACTTCCTCGCGGACTGTGTGGAGCACGACTCGTGCTTCTTCGAGGGCAAGGACCCGGCCCGGGGCGAGAAGGAGGTCATCGCCCTGATCGAGCGTCTGGACGCGCGCCCTCTGCCCACGGAGTTCGGACGCCGCCTCACGCAGAGCCTGGCTCTCAACGGCATCGCCGCCGCCCTCTACGACAAGGAGGGCTGGATGCTGCTCAGGGGCGCGTTGGCCGCCGCCGGCGAAGGGGACGGCACCATGCTGCTGGTGTTCTCCGACGCCCTCAGCCAGCGGATCGACGACAGCGGGTACGCGAACATCAACGCCGCCAACACCGCGGTGAACTGCGCCGACTACAAGGACCGCTTCACCGTCGGCGACGTGCGCGGGCATCTTCCCGAGTTCCGCAAGGCGTCTCCCGTGTTCGGCAACTGGATGGCCTGGGGTCTGCTCCAGTGCACGGGCTGGCCCGTGGACGGCCACGCCTCCACCGTCGAGATGACGGCCGACGGCGCAGGCCCCATCCTCGTCATCGGCAACACCGGTGATCCCGCCACCCCCTACGAGGGAGCCGAGAAGATGGCGGACGAACTGGGCGAGGGAGTGGGTGTCCGCCTCACCGTCCGCGGTGAAGGGCACGGCACCTACGGCGTCAACGACTGTCTGACCGGATTGGTCGACGCGTACCTGCTCGACGGCGTGGTCCCGAAGAACGGCACCACCTGTTCCTGACGCACCTCCTCCGCCCGAGGACCGCCCGCGCCAGAGGCCGAGGCGAGTTCCCGGAGCGGCCGGGGCGGGAGGGTCCCGCCGGCACCCGCACCCACACCCGACAGAAGCAACTGCCGTACCCAGCCCCGATTACCGAACGGTTACCCCATGCCCGACACCAGTCGACCGGCCCCTCATCGCGTGGCCGTTCTAAGCCACGACGGCGTAGGAGCTTTCGAAGTGGCCCTGGCCGTGCAGGCGTTCGCGGCCGCCAACGACCACATCTGCGAGACCTTGTACGGGGGTCCGGCCGGTCAAGCGGGGTCCTTCGTCGGTGGTGTGCCCGACTGGAGCGTCGGACCGCGCCGCCCCGTCCCCGCGGAGCCTTCGAGCCGGAGGTGGAGTGCGACGAGGCTGCCTCGTCGCAGGTGTCGTCGGTCGGTTTCAGCGTCCTGCTCACAGCACGGCGGACATCGTGTTCCAGGTCCCGTTCGGTCCGGAGCGTCATCGGCGAGGTCCTTCGCCTCGTCCAGGACGTTGCCCGCGAACTCGGTGATGCCGGTGCTTGGCGTTCGACCGCTTCCGCGTCGGAGACCGTCGAGGTCGAGGGGTAGGCAGCCCTCCTTGGCGGACCTCACAGGTGAGGGGTTCGAACAGCTCAGGGAAAGCCTTCGACGAGGATCTGGGCCGACTGGCCCCGATGTCCTTCATCAGCATGCACCCGCCCCCGAAGTTCACGGTCTGTGCCCTGGCTTCCCGTGGGCCTTGGTGGCGTGCAGTCGCTCGACGTGTCCTCGCTTGAGACGGTCCGACTCCTCGACGACGAAGCCGGTGGCGCGGACGTTCTCGACGGGGCGGCGGCGCAGATGCTCACCGGCCGACGGCACGCTGAACCGCTCGATACCGCCCTGGACCTTGCGCATCAGCCACCAGGGGCTCACCACGTGGTCGACGCTCACGAACCGGCCGCCGGGCCTGAGCACCCGGTGGATCTCACGCATCGCCTGGTCGATGTCGGGGATCGCGCACATGCTCAGAGTGCAGACCACGGTGTCGAAGCTGGCGTCCTCGAAGGGCAGCCGGTGTGCGTCCCCCTGGCGCAGGGTGACCGCACGCCCCAGGCCGTCGGCACGCGCACGTGCCTTCTCCAGCATCTCGCGACTGATGTCGATGCCCGTCAGCGTGAGTCCGTCGGCGTAGAAGGGCAGGTTTCGCCCCGTGCCGATGGCGACCTCGAGCACCTCACCGACCGCTCGACCGCAGGCCCACTCCCGCTGCCCCTTGAACAGCAGCCGGTCGAGAAGGTTCATGTTCTTGTCGTACACGGCTGCCGACCTGTCCCAGTGGGCGTGCCACTTCTCCCGTGCGTCGGCCGTCCGCTCCGTCTCTCCCACGCCGGATCCCTTCTCTGCCGCATTCGTCAAGAGTGTCCAGCTCACCATGGGGCGGCGGCAGGCGCGTACTCGTGCGACGGCGACAGGCGGGTGACCGGTGGCCGCCCCTGCCGCGGGTTCGCCCCGCTCACGCCGGTGAGCGGGGCGAACCCATGGAGGGGGCGGCCGGTTCACCGCCCTGCTACGTCAGGGCAGGGTCCACTTCTGGTTGGGGCCGGTGTGGCAGGACCACAGGTGCACACGCGTTCCGT
>NZ_BAAHCA010000027.1:0-11985 GCF_054776295.1 Streptomyces sparsus | reverse complement strand
AACCACCACCAACCACATCCAGACACTTACCGTTGACCCCCCTCACCTCACCCGAGTGAGGACCGGGCTCCTCGCCCCCGCCCTGCTTGACACGGATGTCGCGGAAGGACACCTCGTCGCCGTCACCGTGGTTCTGGATTCCGACGTGGCCCTGGCGCAGGCTGCGCGCCGGGTCGGTGTTGGTGAAGTCGTTGATCTTCCGGCCGTTGAGGAAGATCTCCAGCCGTTCCCCGGTGACCCGGAGCTCGTAGGTGTTCCACTCCCCCGGCGGGTTGAGCGCGGCGTCCCGCGCGGCGATGTCGGCGGACTGGAAGCCGTAGACGGCTCCGGTGGTGCGGTCGGCCGAGTCGGTGGCGTCGATCTGGATCTCGTAGCCGTTGTCCACCGCGGACCACGGGTCGTCGGAGGCCGGGAACCCGACGAAGACCCCGGAGTTGTCGTCCCCGGCCGCCTTCCAGTCGAGCTTGAGGGAGTAGTCGCCCGTCAGCTCCTTTCCGGAGTACCAGAACATGCCCAGCCCGCCCCGGGACGTGAGCGTCCCGTCGGCGAGGGTGAACCCGCCCGGTCCGGCCTGTTCCCAGCCGGTGGTGGACGAGCCGTCGAACAGGGACGTGTAGCCGGTCTCCGGACGGCAGTCGGCCTCGGTCATTCCGGCGGCCCAGCGGATGCCGCCGAGCAGGTGCCGGCGGAAGTCGGGCTCGGTGTACGACTCGTCGGTGTGGCCGCCGCCGGTGTAGAAGGCGCGGCCACCCTGGTAGTCCTTGCACCAGGCGATCGGGTGGTCGCCGGACATGTTGCCGCCGGAGTAGCTGGACTCGTCGAGCGAGGCCAGGACGCGGGCGGTCGTGCGCGGGTTGCTGCGGTAGTTGTACCACTCGTCGGTGCGCTGCCAGGTGCTGTCCAGATGGGCGGTGGCGTCGTGCGCCCGGTCCTCCACCTTGACCGTGGCGGGCTGGATGGCCGGGTGCGAGTGGAAGAGGGCCCCGGCCAGGCCCTCGTAGAAGGGCCAGTCGTACTCGGTGTCGGCGGCGGCGTGGATGCCGACGTATCCGCCGCCGCCCTGTATGTAGTGCTCGAAGGCGGTCTGCTGGGCGGCGTTCAGCACGTCACCGGTGGTCGACAGGAAGACGACCGCCTTGTACTGGGCGAGGTTGCCCGTCGTGAACGTCTGCGCGTCCTCGGTGGCGTCGACGGTGAAGTCGTTCGCCGCGCCCAGTTCACGCAGGGCGGCGATGCCGTCGTCGATCGAGGAGTGCCGGAAGCCCGCCGTCTTGGAGAAGACGAGGACCTTGTACGCCGGGTCGGCCGCGGCGGACTTCTCCGCGGTGACGGGCGGGCTGCCGGATCCGGGCAGGGCCGCGGCGTTCGGGGCCAGGCAGAGCGCGGCGCCGGTCAACAGACCGAGGGTCGCTTTCAGGTAGGTGCGCATGTACGGTCGCCTCCTCACGGCAGTGTCCACTTCTGGTTGGGGCCGGTGTGGCAGGACCACAGGTGCACACGCGTTCCGTCGTTCCACGTGCCTCCCGACGCGTCCAGACACTTGCCCGACTGCGGATTACGCACCGTGCCGTCCGACTGGGCCGCCCACCTCTGCGCACCCGTCCCGTTGCACGTCCACAACTGCACCTTCGTACCGTCCGCACTCCCCCCACCCGAAACATCCAGACACTTGCCCAACGCCCGCAACGAACCGTCACCAGGCACAGACCACTCCTGCGCACCCGACCCGTTGCACGTCCAGACCTGCACCCCCGTACCGTCAGCCGAACCACCACCAACCACATCCAGACACTTACCGTTGACCCCCCTCACCTCACCCGAGCGGTCGCCGCCGCCCGAGGTGGTGAAGGAGAACTCGTCGACGTCGAACAGCGAACCGCTGCCGCCCTTGAAGACGAGGTGGAGGGATGTCGATCCGGCCGGCCCGCGCTCCAGCGGGGCGGTCACGTCCTCGAACGTCTCCCAGCCGCCGGTCACCGGCACGGTCGCCGTGCCGAGCAGCGTGCCGGTCGGGGACCCGGCGCGTACCTCGATGGTGCCGCCGGCGCCTGCGGAGGAGACCCGGGCGGTGAACGTCGTCACGTTGCCGAGGGCGTACGGCGTGAAGGAGATCCAGTCGCCGTCGTCGATGTGGCCGACGGTCTTTCCGCCACGCGCGGGCTCGTGGGTGACGGCCTGCACACCGGCGGAGTCACCGAAGTGCTCGGCCTGCCGGTGGGTGGGCTGGGTGATGTGCTGGTCGTGTGTGGTCAGTGCGGGCTGGCCGTTCGCGCCCTTGTCGGTGTACTCGGCGTCGATGACGCCGAAGATGTTCGCGTTGGGATCGTGCTCGCCGTCCGCCAGGGTCTGCAGCGTGCCGGTGCATCCGGTGGTCGAGGTCTGCGGGTGGCCGTGGCTGTCGTGTCCGACGATGAAGGTGACCTTCACCTTGGAGCAGTCGATCGTGCCGTCCTCGGGGTCGGTCACCGTCACCTCGAACGGGATCGCGTCACCGAAGTCGTGGATGCTTCCGTCCACGGGCAGGTCGAGCTTCACCGTCGGCGCGGTGTTCCCGACGGTGATCCGCACCGAGGCCGTCGCGGACTTGCCGGTCGTGTCCGTGACCTTCAGCGTGGCCGTGTACTGGCCGTTGGCGGTGTACGTGTGGGAGGGGTCGGCGGCGGTGGAGGTGGCGCCGTCACCGAAGTTCCAGGCGTAGCTGAGGTCGTCGCCGTCCGGGTCGGAGCTGCCGGCCGAGGAGAACGAGACGGCCAGGGGTGCCTTGCCCGAGGTGACGCCGGCCTTGGCCTGCGCGGTCGGTGCGCGACCACCCGTGACGTGCTCGATGCGGTACAGGGCGGAGTTCTCGTCGCCGCTGAAGTAGCCGGTGCCGTAGTCGAGGACGTACAGGGCACCGTCCGGGCCGAAGGCCATGTCCATCACCTGGGTGCCGCTCCAGGGGAAGGAGTTGATGGACTGCACCGTGCCGTCGCCGCCGGACTCGATGCGCTTGATCCAGCGGCGGCCGAACTCGCCGGCGAAGAAGTCCCCGTCGTACTCCTGCGGGAACTTCACCTCGGAGGTGGAGTCGGCGTCGTAGCGGTAGACCGGGCCGCCCATCGGGGACTCCGAGCCGTTGCCGAACTCCTCGACGGAGTCACCGTCGTAGGGGATCCAGGCGGGCTGGGCGGGAGGAAGGTCGGTGAGGCCGGTGTTGTTCGGTGAGGTGTTTTCGGGGGCGGCGCAGCTGAACGCGGAGCCCGAGGAGCCGGTGGCGAAGTTGTGGTCGACGTAGGCGTCGTTGTCACCATGGCAGTACGGCCAGCCGTAGTTGCCCGCCTTCGTGATCCGGTTGAACTCCACCTGCCCGGCGGGCCCCCGCGAGGGGCTGGAACTGCCGGCGTCGGGGCCGTAGTCACCGAGGTGGACGATGCCCGTGGCCTTGTCGACGCTCATACGGAAGGGGTTGCGGAACCCCATGGCGTAGATCTCGGGGCGGGTCTTCGCGGTGCCGGGCGGGAAGAGGTTGCCGCTCGGGACCGAGTACGAGCCGTCGGCGGCCACCTTGATGCGCAGCACCTTGCCCCGCAGGTCGTTGGTGTTGCCCGAGGAACGCTGGGCGTCGTAGGCGGGGTTGCGCGTGGCGCGTTCGTCGATGGGGGTGAACCCGTCGGAGGCGAACGGGTTGGTGTCGTCGCCCGTGGACAGGTACAGGTTCCCGTCCGCGTCGAAGTCGATGTCGCCGCCGACGTGGCAGCAGATGCCGCGGGAGGCCGGCACGTCCAGGATCTTCTTCTCGGCGGCGAGGTCCAGGGTGCCGTCGGTCTTCAGGACGAACCGGGAAAGCCGGTTGACCCCGTCGAAGGGGGCGAAGTCGGCGGCTGTGCCGTCGGCCGGTGCGTCACCGCCCGGGGTGCCGAGTTCGGGCGCGTAGTAGAGGTAGACGTGCCGGTTGGACGAGAAGTCGGGGTCCACCGCCACGCCTTGCAGTCCCTCTTCGTCGTGGCTGTAGACGTCCAGCTTGCCGGCGACCTTGGTGGTCCCGGCGGCGTTCGTCAGCCGGACGGTGCCGTCGCGCGAGGTGTGCAGGACCGAGCGGTCCGGCAGCACCGCGAGCGTCATCGGCTCACCCGTCTCGACCACGCCCTTGGCGAGCGTGACCTGCTGGAAATCCGGAGCTGCGGGCGCCTCGGCCCTGCCGCCCGGGTCCGCGGGCGCGGCGACGGCCGGGTGCACCGGCAGCAGACAGCCGAAGGCGCATGCCACGGCGGTCAGTAGGAGGCGGGTTCGGCTGTGCCTGAGCGGTCTCCTGCGCACAGAGGTCTCCCAAAATGGTGGGATGGTGGCAGGCCTCTCCGGACTGCCAATGGGGGGTTCACAGGCGCGCGCCGCCGCGCCGACCAGACCGGCCGGGGTGCTGTGACCGGTGCATTGCGAGGAAGTTAGCGGGCTTTGTTGAGTTCCGTAACCCATTTCGCACAAGATCCCGCAACTTTTCCCTCGGACGGGACAAACGCGGTGCTCGCAAGCTGGCGGGACGCACACCCCCGGCGGGGCAACGCCTCCGGGGCGCCGCGACGGCCGGTTGTACCGGCTGTTCGCCGACTCGGGGGTGTGCGCGGTCTTGTGGAGCGGGCGCCTCTTCCCTACTTTCCAGTACGTCCCTCTGGTTTCAGCTGCTTCGGAAGGATCCGCGTTTCCTCGGAGCCGCCGCACACCAACCCGTGCGTCTTGTCATGCCCCCATCATGCAGGAGGAACTCCCATGCCCTCTCCCGACGCCCCCGACGCCCCCGCACCCCGTCTTCCCCGGCCCCGGCGCGCCGGTCTCCGCCGCCTCTCCGCCGTGGCCGCCGTCCTCGCCCTCACCGCCGGTGGGACCGCCTCGGTGGCCACCGCCCAGCCTGCCGCCGACCGGGCCTCCGCCGCCGAGCTGCGGGAGGTGATGTTCGTGGGCAACAACTGGGACGGCACCGCCGATGTCATCGAATCCACCGGTGACCTCGCGAAGATCGGCCGGATCAACGTCATCCCCGACAAGGCCGAGCGCATGGCGGAGATCAACGCCACCCCGATCAGGTGGATCGCCTTCATGACCATCCGCAACAGCGTCGGCGAAGGCCACGACCAGTTCGTGGACGACATGTACTCCACCCCGGACGGGCGGTCGATGGTCGTCTCCCGGCCGAGCTTCGCCGATGTGGTCTCGATCGACCTGGCCACCGGGGACATCAACTGGCGTTTCCCGGTGTCGGGTTTCCGCGCCGACCACATGGCCGTCTCCCCCGACGGCACCCGCGTCGCCGTCTCGGCCTCGACCTCGAACACCGTGCACGTACTGGACATCGACTCCGGCGAGCAGGTCGGTTCGTTCGGCACCGGCGACAAGCCGCACGAGAACATCTTCACCAGCGACGGCAAGTACATCTGGAACATGTCCATCGGTGAGGTCAACAACGCGCTGGACGCGCCCTGGCTGGACTGGACGAAGGGCGACCGCAGGATCACGGTGGTGGACGCGGAGACCTTCGAGCAGGTCGAGGTCATCGACATGCGGGACCGGTTGGACACGATCGGTCTCGACGACCACTCGGACGCCGTCCGTCCCGCGGTGTTCAGCCCAGACGAGTCGAAGCTGTACTTCCAGGTGTCGTTCTTCCACGGCTTCCTGGAGTACGACATCGCGACCGACAGGATCACCCGTGTGAAGACCCTGCCGCAGAACCCGGAAACCAGCACGGACCGCACCACCTGGGTCAACGACTCCCGGCACCACGGCATTTCGATGAAGCCGGACGGCAGCAAGCTGTGCGTCGCGGGCACGATGGACGACTACGCGACCGTGGTCGACCGCTCGACCCTCCAGGAGGGCCCGCTCGTCACCGCCATCAAGCCGTACTGGGCGACCGTCAGCGGCGACGGCGAGTCATGTGTGGTCTCGGAGGCCGGCGCCGACCGGGTCACGGCGATCGACTTCGCCACCGGGCAGAAGACCGCGTCGGTCCCGGTCGGCGACCACCCCCAGCGCGTGCGGCTCGCTCAGGTGCCCGCCGGCTGGACCGGTCCGTCCGCCTGACCGAACTCCGTCGCCGTCCACGACGACAGCTCCGTCCGCGCCGCGTCCAGCAGCGCCGCGGAGGGGGCTGTCGCGCCGTTGGTGACCAGGGCGTAGTGCAACGCGCCCGAGTCGGTGTCGGTGAGCAGGAGGCGACGGCTTCCGGTACCGCCCGGTTCACTCGCCGCCGCGATGGGTGTGGTCCTGGAGTACGCGGGTGGAGCCGCGGTGACGCCGAGGTCGGAGACCACGGTCGTCGACGAGGTCGGGAAGGACGCCGGTAGGTGCAGTTCGGTGGGTTCGGCGCTGCCGTCCGAGCGCCAGACCAGCAGGGAGTACTGGCCCGAGCCCACGAGTTGCCGGACGTTCGGCAGGGAACTCGGCACCGGGTTCCACGTCAGCGTCGTCGCCCCGTCCCGGGAGCGGTCCTCGTACGTGAACGCGAGGGTGGTGCCCGCGGTGGCGCTCGGATAGATCCGGTCCAGGAGCCGGGCGTCCTGGCGCAGCACGGGCGTGCCCGCGTCGTCGAGGCGTACGGCGGACAGGTCCTCGTCGTTCCAGGCGTCGCCCTCGGTCTGCACCTCGTCGGGGTTGTCGTTCCTCAGTTCGTGGTGCCGTCCGTTGTGGATGTCCCACTGCCACTGCTGGCCGGAGAGCACAGGACCGGACCGCGCCGGGTCGAACCACCAGTCGGCCCCCCGTACCCGGGAGTCCATGGCCTGGTACATCGCCTTGAGGACCGTGGGCGCCTTGTCGGAGACCGCGCCGGACAGCGGGTGCCCGAACTCGCTGATGACCGCGGTCGTGCCGGTGGCGGCGGCCCGGTCGCGGACCGTGCCGAAGTCGGTGACGTACTGGCCGTCCGCCGCCTTGCCCCACATGAAGATGCCCGAGATGGCCTTCTGGTCGTAGAAGTGCGTGTTGAAGACGTACCGCGGCCCGAGCGTGCCCGCGTCCAGGAATCCGCCCTCCTCCTTCTGGAAGTCGATGTTGGCGTTCCAGAACAGGTTCGGCTCGACGAAGGCGGGCTTGGCCTGCCAGCCCGCCGCGTCCATCCGGGCGCGGAACCGCTCGTAGAACGGCCACAGCACGTCCTTCTCCCAGGTGCGGCTGGTCTGCCCCGGGTCGTGCACTCCGGCATGCGGTTCGTTCCAGGGGTCGAAGCCGACGACGCCCGCGAACTGGGCGGCACTGAGGTGCTCCCGTACGTAGGTCATGGTCTTCTGCGCGGTGGCGAGGAAGGCGTCCTGGAGGCCGTACCTGTTGTGCCAGAAGTCGTACGTCGCCCGCTTCACGGCCTCGTTCTGGGTGATGTTCTGCCCCCAGAAGAGGCAGATCCCGCAGAACTCGTCCGGATAGTCGCCCACGTCCACCGCCCATCCGGGGGCACCGTCACCGGTGTACCAGCTGTCGGCGTCGAACAGCCAACGGGAGTAGAGGTCCTGGTGGAAGTCGGGGTAGACGCGGATCCCGGCGTCGAGGAAGGCGCCCATCTGCGCGGTCGCGGCGGCCAGGTAGGCGGTGTCCACCTGCCCGCGTGCCGGCTCCGCGTACGCCCAGTGGAGCAGGAACCGGACCGAGTTGCCGCCGCCGAGTGCCCGGAGCGCCCGTGCTGACTTGCGGGCGTCGGCGACCGAGGCGAAGGGCAGGCCGTTGTTCTCCTTGAGCTTGGCCGAGCCGGAGACGTTGTAGCCGCGCAGGACGACCTCGCGGCCGAGGCCGTCCTTGAAGCGGCCGTCCTCGACGGTGAGGGTGGCCGCGGCGGGGGCGTCGAACCAGAGCTCGTCGGGGAGAGCCTGAGCGGGTTGGACACCCGCCGTGCTCAGGTAGCCGGTGAGGAGTACGAGCACACCGAGCAGACGCGTTCGCAGTACGGGCACGACCGCCATTTTTGACATGTCCACCACCGTCCCAACGAGTCGGCCGGTCGTCAATGGCAGTTGACTGACTGGTAAGTTCCCTTAGGCGCAAGGGATTTGGGCTGCCGTCCGCCAACCTGATCTCCTGACCGGCCGCCCCTCCGGCCACTCGGCCGCCCGTCGGGCGAACGCAGGCGAAGTGCGCGGTCACCGCCGACCCGACCGGCGTTCCGCGAACCCACCGTCCGACAACCACCCGCCCTCGTAGCGGAGTCAGCCCCCGGAGTGGCGGCGTGCACCGGTCGACGGTGAGCCGGCGCGCACGTGCGCACGCACCCCTTGCAGGCCGAACAGGACGAGCAGCTCGACCGCGCCGCCGTCGGCGCTGCCCAGCCAGTGCGGCGTGGAGGTGTCGAACTCGGCGGCCTCACCGGGCCGCAAGGTCAGGTCGCGCTCACCGAGCACCAGCCGCAGACGGCCGTTGAGCACGTAGAGCCATTCGGAGCCCTCGTGTGTCTGCGGGGTCGGTTCGAGCGGTTCGGGCCGGCTTGGAATGATCATTTTGAAGGCCTGGGTGCCGCCCGGCCGCCGGGACAACGGCACGAAGGTCATTCCGAACCGCCGGATCGGCTTCAGGTGGATGCGAGGGTCGCCCGTGCGGGGAGCACCGACCAGGTCGTCCAACGGAACGTCGTAGATCCGGGCGAGTGGCAGCAGCAGTTCCAGCGTCGCCCGGCGCTGCCCGCTCTCCAGCCGGGACAGGGTGCTCTCGGAGACACCGGTCGCCGCCGCGAGATCGGCCAGCGTGATGCCGCGGTGCCGTCGCAGCGCACGCAGCCGTGGCCCCACCGCCTCAAGCACGTCCTCCGCTTCACCGCCCATGCGGTCAGGTTGCCACAACCGCAAGTTTTCGTGCCGAACCGGGGGCGTCCGGTGAGACTGCCTGCATCCCGACCGACAGAGGAGCTCCGATGCACACCACCGATGCGGCCACGTTCTGGGACGACGTCCACGCGGACCGGCCGGCGGCCACCGACCCGCGGCCGAACGCCCGTCTCGTCGAGACAGCCGAGGGCCTACGACCCGGCGACGCGTTGGATCTCGGCTGCGGCAACGGCGGGGACTCGCTGTGGCTGGCCCACCGGGAGTGGCGGGTCACCGCCGTCGACATCTCGTCCGTGGCGGTCGAGCGGCTCGCCGACCACGCCGGTTCGCGCTCCCTCAGCGACCTGGTCACCACCGAGCGGCACGACCTTCGTGAATCCTTCCCGAAGGGCCGGTTCGATCTGGTCTCCGCCCACTACCTCCACACGCCCTTCGACCTGGACAGGGCGGCCGTGCTGCGCGCGGCAGCGCACGCGCTGCGCCCGGGCGGCCGGCTGCTGGTGGTCGACCACGGCTCCACCGCCCCCTGGTCGTGGGACCAGAATCCCGCAGCCCACCACCCGACCCCGGGGGAGGTCGCAGCCGGCATCGACCTGGACCCGGCCGGGTGGACGGTCGAGCGGGCCGACGCCCCGCGCCGGATCGCGACCGGCCCGGGCGGGCGCACCGCCGAGGTCGTCGACCACGTCCTGCTCATCCGCCGCGCCACCTGATCCGGTGCGCGAGCGCCCACCCGACCGAGGAGGTCACCATGCCGGCCGTCTCCCGCCGCCCCCGCCCCGGCCGACGCGACGATGCCCCACCGCCCCGGACCGGAAGCAGCGAGGCCGAGACCCTGCGCGGGTTCCTCGACTACCTCCGGGGCTCGATCGCCGCAAAGGTCGGCAGCGCCCCCGAGCCGCACGTCCGCACCGCCGGCGTGCCGTCGGGCACGAACCTGCTCGGCCTGCTCCACCACCTCACCCACGTCGAGCGCTCGACGTTTCTCGGTGAGGAGGTCACCGACTGGCAGGCGACGTTCCACGCCGCGCCGCAGGACGGCGTCGCCGACGTCGTCGCCCGCTACCGGGAAGCCGTCGAGCGGGTGAACACGCTGCTCGACGGGTGCACCGACCTCGGCGCGCCACTCCCCCGGCCGCAGCCGGGCCGTCCCGCTCCCAGTGTCCGCTGGGCACTCACCCATCTGATCGAGGAGACCGGCCGTCACGCCGGCCACGCGGACATCCTCCGCGAACTGATCGACGGCGCCACCGGACGCTGATGTCGCCGCCCTGTCGAGACGGAAGGCGCCGGAGTTGCTCCCCCGGGCACCGCACCCGACGCGGGCGGGCGGTGACGGCTGCCGCGCTCGCCGCCCTCCCTCGGCGTCGGGTGCGGCGCCCGGCGGGTGTCAGGAAGCCGCCCAGCCTCCGTACCGGTTGCCGACCTCCGGGGCGATCTCCGGAGTGCGCAGCAGGCTGTGCGGCAGGTAGGCGGACCGGACGTGCAACTGCCAGCCGTGCACCCGGACGGCCAGCGCGGCGACCGCCAGCGCACCGAGCGGCAGCAGGCTCCGGGGGTCCGCGTCGGCTGCGGCGCCTTCGCGGTGCCGCACGAGCCGGTCGGCCAGAGCCTGCTCGAAGGCCGGCTGGTCGTCGTCCAGGAGGACGCGGAGCAGCTGCTGGTCGGGCGTCGGCGAGTCGACGGCGTCCAGGCGCTGCGCCGCCTCGCGCCGCTCGTCGGCGTCGGGTCTGCAGACGGTCTCCACGGGCCAGTCGCTGGGCAGGTGGCCGTGGGCGCGGGCCAGGTAGGTGCACAGTGCGTCCATCTCCGCCAGGTCCGCCGGCTCCGAAACCGAATCCAGCGGTGAGTGCGGCAGGCCGCTGCGGACGGCGGGCGCGTACTCCTCCCGGAGCATCAGGCCGATCGCCCGGTCCCATTCCCGCAGCACGCCGCTGACCAGGCAGAGCCGGAACGCTTCCACCCACGTCCACGCGGTCGGCGCCAGGTCCACCGCGTCCCGGAAGTCCACGTCGTTGCTGCTGAACCTCTCGTTGAACAGCGGGAAGGGCACGGCGAAGTCACCGCCGGGAGCGCAGCCGACGCTCAGCACGCCCAGCGCGCACTCCGCCGCGGTCCGCAGGGCGAGCCGCTCGGTGGCGCCTTCGAGCGCCGGGTCCTGCGTCGAGCGCGCGGCCACGTGGTCCACCAGGTCGGCGGCGGCGATCTGAAGCTCTTTCAGCCCCGCGTCTCCGTAGCGCAAGCCGTGCCAGCACTTGAACGTCCGTCCCTTGACGTCCGCCAGGGCGTCGGCGATCCGCTGCTCGCTGACGCTGTGGCGCGTCACTTCCTGCACGTCGGCGTCCTTTCTCGGTCCTCCCGGTGGGCGACGGCACACCGTTGGTGCGCAATGTTGTCATGCGCGCACTGACCGGCGCGGCCACCGTCGGCCCGTCGCCCGGCGGCCCGTCGCCGACGCGTCCCGGTCGCACGGCGACGTGACGCCTGCCGCTTCCCGCCTGTCCCGGTTCCGTAACAAGGCCCCGGCGCACGGCGGGACCGTCTGTACGTTGTCGCTCTCGCTGCGCGCTGGGAGCGCGCAGCCGAACGATGGGACTGACGTGACGCGTACCCACACCACTCTGGCGGCTGCTCTCGCCGCCGGATGTGCCACCGTCCTCATGGTGCCGACGCAGGCGCAGGCCGCCGAGTACTCCTCGGCGCTGAAGGTCCGCGGCGTGCAGTACGACGCGCCGGGCCGGGACTCCAACAGCTGCTCCAGCGGCAACACCCGCGACGAGTACCTGACGATCAAGAACTACTCGTCGTCGGCGACGGTCAACCTCAGGGGCTACGTCGTCAAGGACGCCGCCGGCAACCGCTTCGTCTTCACCCGCAGCCACTCCCTCCAGCCGGGTGACTACGTCAAGCTCCGCGGGGGCCGCGGCACCGACTCCGACAAGTACAACGTCGTCTACCGCAACAACTGCAACTTCATCTGGAACAACGACAAGGACACGGTCCTCCTCCACAAGCCCTCCGGCAGCCGCGCGGACGTCCACGCCTACACCAAGAGCGCCAACGACCGCGACGGAAACGGGTACATACGCTTCCACTGACCGCCTTCCCGGTCGGCGCCCGCCGGGGCGTGACCGAAGCGGACTCCGGTACGGCCGCGGAAGGGGCCCGTACCGGAGTCGGGGCGGCGCCCGGCCCGGTGGTCGGGTCG
>NZ_BAAHCA010000026.1:0-18138 GCF_054776295.1 Streptomyces sparsus | reverse complement strand
TGGCCACGCGCAGCCCTGGGGCGCCCCGCCCCCGCCCCCGCGGCCCGGACGCAAACGCGGAGGCATGCTCGCCGGGTTGCTCGCCGCGGTCCTGATCGCGGGCGCCATCGGCGGCGGTGTCGGCTTCTGGGCGGCGGAGCGCAACACCTCGGCGTCCGAGACGGTCTCCGCGCCCAACAGCTCCGAAGCCGTGGACCGGGCCCCCGACTCCGTCGCCGGCATCGCCGAGAAGGCACTGCCCAGCGTCGTGACCATCCAGGCGAACGGCGGCAGCGGACAGTCCGGCGGAGGCACCGGCACCGGCTTCGTCTTCGACAAGCAGGGCCACATCCTCACCAACAACCACGTCGTCGCCGGCGCCGCGGGCAACGGCGAGCTGACGGTCGTCTTCTCCAACGGCAAGAAGTACAGGGCCGAGGTCGTGGGCCGCGCCCAGGGGTACGACATCGCCGTCCTCAAACTGAGGAACGCCGGCGACGCGGAGTTGACGCCGCTGCCGCTGGGATCGTCCAAGGAGGTGGCGGTCGGCGACTCGACGATCGCGATCGGCGCGCCCTTCGGCCTCTCCGGGACCGTCACCACCGGCATCGTCAGCGCGCTCAACCGGCCGGTCGCCTCCAGCGACGGTGAGGGCTCCAAGGCCTCCTACATGAGTGCCCTCCAGACCGACGCCTCCATCAACCCCGGCAACTCCGGCGGTCCGCTGCTCAACTCGGACGGCGCCGTGATCGGCGTCAACTCCGCCATCCAGTCGGCGAGCGACGGCGGGCTCGGCGGCACGGCCGGCAGCATCGGCCTCGGTTTCGCCATCCCCGTCGACCAGGCCGAACGCGTCGCCAAGACGCTCATCGAGACCGGCGAGCCGGTGTACCCCATCATCGGCGCCACGGTGGACATGAAGCGCCAGGGCGACGGCGCCGTCATCTCACCCCAGGCGGTCGACGGCAGTGCGGCGGTCGTACCGGGCGGCCCGGCCGACGAGGCCGGCCTTGAACCGGGCGACGTCATCACCAAGCTCGACGGCAACAGGATCGACAGCGGTCCCACCCTGATCAGTGAGATCTGGACGCACGAACCGGGCGAGACGGTGGAGCTCACCTACCGGCGCGACGGCAAGCAGCAGACCACGGAGGTCACCCTCGGCAAGCGCGTAGGCGACGGCTGACGGCATCGGGTGCCGCGCCGGAGCACCGCAACGGTGATCCGCCGGCAGGCCCGAGTGGCGGTTCCGCGCACCCGTGAGGGACGCGGAACCGCCCGGACGTCCACCGACCCGCACCCGCGCGCCGCCGGCGCCCGTGCCGCTCTTTGCTCGTCACTTCCGCAATGCCGGGGCGGCCGGCGTTAATGCGGACGCCCGGCGATTACCTCGAACGTGGGAAAAGACCGCCACATGAACCGTTTTTCCGTTCGCCTGGAGGGCGTGCGGACGCCTACCCTCAAGGAGTGTCACTGTCACGCCAACGCCGGACTGCCGCATTAGCGCAGCCGCTGCCCGCCTCCCGCCGCCGGGGCATGCCGCCCGCACGAAGTGCCGCCGACCCGCCCCGAGGCGCCCCCGCGCGCAGCCCCGGCTCCGCCCTGCGCGTCCACCGCGTCGGTGACGTCACCGTGCTCGAACTGCACGGGGAGATCGACATCGCCGCATCCCACCGCTGCCTCTCGGAGTTCGACGCGGCCACCATGGCCCCCGGCGCCCACGTGGTGGTGGACCTGAGCCACGTCACCTTCTTCGACTGCTCCGGCCTCCGGCTGCTGTGCCGCGCCCACCGCCGGCAACTCGAGCACGGTGGCTCCCTCGGCATCGTCTGCGCCCAGCCCCTGACGCTGCGTGTGCTGCGCGCCGCCCGCCTCATGGGCGTGCTGCGCCCGGTCCCCACCCTCGAACAGGCCCTCCGCCCCGAGACGTGCCCCGAGCCGGACGCCCCGCCCGCCGCGCCCCAACGAACCGGGGCAGCGCGAGGTCGCCCGTAACGGCTACCCTGTCCCGGTGCCGACGCCCAGCGTGTCGGCCCGGGAGGTGTGCCCGAGCGGCCGAAGGGAACGGTCTTGAAAACCGTCGTGGCGTAACCCGTCACCGTGGGTTCAAATCCCACCGCCTCCGCAGGTGAACGGCCCCCGACCTGGGTTTATGGTCGGGGGCCGTTCTTGTGTCCAGGGGCCGTGGCTGCCCGGTGTTCCCCCCTGTTTCCCGCCCTATCGGGCACGGGTGGGGCACGGAACATGCTCGTCGGCCGGACTGCGCTGGTGTCCAACGGTCCCGTTCACTCCCTGACGCTGTGCGATGGATGCTCGCAGTTCTGCGGGGGTCGGCCAGGGGGCACGCCGGTGGATCATGCGGTGGCAGTTGGCGCAGATGAGTGCGAGATCGTTGAGCTTGGTGCGGCCTTCTCCTGCTTCGTGCAGTGGGACGACGTGGTGGCACTCGATGTATCCGGCACCGCGGTCGCCGTAGACTTTCTCGAAGTCGAAACCGCACGCCTCACAGGCGAGCTGTCCGCCGCGCCGAAGAACGGAAGCGACCTTCTTCTTGCGCAGTGCCTTGTTCCGTTCGCGTGCCCTGTGCCGGCGCATCAGGAGTCGTCCTTCGGGTGCGCTGTAGTCGTCGTCGAACTCCTCGTCCTGCGTCGGGGCAAGGGACCTAAGTTCGCCCGTTGCGATGCCCTGGCGGATGAGTCGTGCGGCCTCGGTCATCTCCTGCGGCCGGGCAAGGAACTCGTGCAGCACCGCGACGTCGAGAGCGCCGCCGTTGGTGGGCTTGCCCTGGTAGTCCGGGTGCCGGGTAGCGATGTCGAACGTCTTGCGAGCGACACCGTTGGGGTTGCGGAACTTCTCGTTGCGCTCCGCTTCAGCGTGGATGGGAAGCAACTGGAGCAGGGTAGACAGCTCCACCACCCGGCCATCCTTGGCGTCCAGCCCCTTCCAGTCATTCTGCATCACCAGGTGGCAGGCAAGGATGATCTCGTCCCGGGCCCAGTCAGGGTTGTTGATCTCCTTGACCTGGAAACCCACTCGCTTGAGCCATGCCGCGGCGTGGTCCTTGCCCCCGCTGAACTCCTTCGGCCCTAGGGCCCGCCCCTGGTCCCACTTGTGCGCCACCCCAGCGATCGCCTTGGAGTCGTACTTGTTCCCCTCGTGAACCAAGACGTACGACTGTGCTTCCCCGAAGCCGTACTTCGTCAGGAAGGCTTCACGCCCCAACTCGTCGTGTTCGGCAACTGCCTTGAGCACGGACTCCCGTGTGATCGCTCCTGTACGCATGCCGGAATCCTACGGCTGAGCACCGACATCGCTGTCTATATGGGAAGAGACTAGGGTAGGGCTCTGGTCGCTTCAATCGTGTTGGCATCGAGGCCTACAGGCGCAATCGCAGTTTGTGCTTGGCGTAGACCATCTTGCCGCCCGCGCGGCGTACGTATGCTCTGATCGGGTGCGATTCGTTCGGCCAGGTGGCTTGGCTTGTCGCAGCCAAGGAGACGACGTGATTAAAAGGGATAGCCCACATTCCTTCGCGGTGGGGCTCCAACACATACGGCATGGGTGTTTCGGTGATGGCGTCTCCAACGGGCTTGAAGCGCACACCCTTCGGCACATCGATACCAAAGTCCTGTAGTTCGACGCCGAGTCGACCATGGTTTACGACGTGGAGTGCGAGGATCGGTTGCGTGAAGCCCTGTTCCTCCAACGCGGTGAAGGTCTCATCCAGACTCTTCACGTTCTCCACCGGTACGGTGGTCGAACCGCCTCGGCCGAGAGCGCCGACTGCCATGCGAACCTGGATGCGCGGCCCATTGAGTAGGTACTGTGCCAACTGCCAGGTCAGGTTCCCGACAACGCCGCACATAGCGAGGATGCTGATGATAAAGCTGGCTACTGTCACTTGGCTATGATCGCACTGCCAAGAGCCGCAACTGCTCAGTGCCGCCGATTGGTTACAGGTCCCGCGGAGGCGCCCTGGGGCGGTGCTATCAGTAGCTCCACAAGCAGCTCTGTGATGGCTTGTGAGCCAGGGGGGTCCGTCATGCTGAGTCGGGGGCGACCTCTCGCCAGAGCCTCATGCAAGTGGGCGAGTCCTCTACGATTCCAACGACCGCTCCATAGGCTCGCCCGTCCGCGTGCTTGAACGAAAACTCGTGTGAACAGTTTGCAGCATCCGTCAACGCCTTGTGAATGGTCAGCTCGGTAGACGGCACACCGTACTGGGTAGAGATCCGCGCCAACGCCACCCGGGCTGCGTCTTCTTCGGATATTACGTTGCCCCACTGATCGCCTGCGGAGCGCTCGCGGAACTTCCCAAATAGGTCTCTCACGGCGGCGTCAACTGCTGCTGCGCCTAGCCCACCTAGACCGCCCGCAGATACGTTTAGGATGAACTCGGCGAACGACGATGATGCCCCCCAGTTGTGGACGCCATGCCGACTGTTCAGGCTGCTCATGACGGGGTACTGTTCCCCGCTCAGCCACGTCAGGGATTCAAGCTGACTCGCCGTGTCCTCGACCGACATGTCGAGAGAGTCAAGCGCGATGATCCACGACGTCTCTGGCTCGCTCTGGGGATGCTCGGTTAGGTTCACGATCACCGTGGTGCTGCTGTAGGATCTCATACCTGTCCATTCAGTGAGTCTGTCCTGGCTGCTGTATCGGGAGCGTAGCTTCTGTACCCCGACGGCGGTGCACCTAGCGGAGCGCCCACGGCGGCCCCGGCCACATCGCGGCAGCAGCCCGCTCCCCCTGAGCCGTGGCCGGGCGGATGGTCCGCTCACGCTGGTGCATGCGTGACGGTGGCGGTACGGCGGTCGACCCATGCCGGCCGGTGCAGTCGGGCTGCTTGCCCCCGGCGGACTCCGCCCCTCCCGTAGCCCGCTTGTCCTTCGTCACCATGGCGCTGGTGGCAGTCGGCAGTGCGCGTGCCACGTAAACCGCCCAGCGATGCCGTCGCCCTCCCACTTCAAGACAGCTCTCGACCTGTCCCGGCCTGGTCTTTCGCCCCCCCTTTGTGGGCGCGGGCGGGCGACGACGTGCGCCCCCGGTGACGGAGGCATGGAGGGGGCGCGCGGCGGCGGCCGACCGGCGCCGCCGCGCTGTGCGCGGCACCTCTGATCTCTGCATCTGACTGCTTGCAGTTCCAGGAGGCCGGACACACCAGCGAGCGAAGCGAGCCCTTGATGAAGTAGGGAAACTCTTACCGCCTCGCCCTTAGGAGACGGCACACCGCTCGGCAAGTGCGGCAAGTTGCTCCGGCACTCGGTCGCCTGAGAGCTGCACCAGATCGCGTACAACTCCGCGTGACAGGTGGTGCGAGTGGATCTGCTCGGGTGCAAGCTCCTCGGCCGTCAACAGGGCGGCTGCGGCCTCACCGACGTGTCGCCGCTGCGCATGGGCTCGTGCCACGTCAAGCAGGAAACGTGACTGCCGCTCGGCGGAGAGACCGGACGCGTCCACATCTTCGGCAATGTCCAGCGCCAGGCCGGCGTCTCCAAGGTCAACGGCGGTGCTGACTGCGTGCAGCTCGACGTTCGTGGGGCCGAACTCGGTGTCGAAATCGTTGCGGTCCTCACCGAGTCGCTGTGCGATCGAGCGGGCCTGGCTGATGTGCTGGTGAGTTGCGGCCCGCTTGCCCTCACGTGCGTTGATCACGGCTAGCACGAGGTGCATCGCACCAAGGAGGGAAAGCTCCTGTGGCGGGCAGGTTGCCGCTTCCGCACGGGGCGTCAGCACGTCCACTGCGGCGGTCGCTGCGTGCTCGGCCTGGTCAGTGTGCTGCTGTCGGATGAAGGCGTGGGCCATGCGGAAAAGACTGGCCACGACCTCCAGGGGCTCACCGGCGAGTTCAGCGGCCTGGAGTGCGCGGTCCGCTGCCACCCATGCGGCATCAGCCTCGTCCTGCCGTACGAAGCTCGCTGCTGCGACCTGGTAGGCGCGTGCCCTCAGCCCGTGAAGCACGGCAAGGTCCTGAGTCGGCGTGGTCCGCACTGCGGCTTCGAGCGCGGGCAGGAGAGTTGAGATGCGCTCGCTCAGTGCGGCGTAGCTGGAGGCATGGGCCAGCTCCCACACTTCATCGACCTGGCGGCGGAAGTCGTCGGCAGTCATCGTGGGGCGGGACGACTCGGCACCAAACAGGGTGCCTAGAGCTGGATGCCCGGTCAAAGCAATGCGTAGGGCGTCCAGGTCGTTGCTGACCGGTTGGGGCTCCTCCTGCTCGGTCTCCGTCGCCGCGTCGGGGCGCACGTCACGCACGGACGCACCAAGGGCATCGGCAAGAGCCTGGAGCACAGACAGCCGCTCCACGGGCTGTACACCGCGCTCTACCTGGGAGACCCAACTTTCGGAGCGGTTCATGGCGGCAGCCAGGTCGGCTTGAGACATCCCGCGGCTTCGTCGCAGCTCCTTGATGCGCTGACCGGTGTCACTCACTGCGGCACCTCGGTGGGGTACTTGCCCGCGTAAGGGGTCATGCGGTCCACCTCGGTCGCTGCGACGTACTTCGATCGCTGCTCAAGGAAGTGCCGGACGTGGGGCTGCTGTTCGTGTGCCTCGAACGCCGCGTGGTTCTCGTACAGCTCGAAGAACACTCGCTGATCCGGCGCCCCTGCGACTTGGTGGCAGGCGTAGACGAGAGTCCCCGGCTCGCGCTCACGAATCGCGGCCGTGGTCTCACGCACCAGCGCGTCGAAGTCCTCGCCCGCACCGTCCTTGAGAGTGAAGCGGACAAAGAGCCCAAAATTGTTCATCTGTCCTCCTTTGTGTCACTGTCAGCATCGCAGAGGAAGAGAACTACTGCTAGTCGCAGTTTTTCTATTGACTCGCAGTTTCTCTGCGAGTAGCTTGGCGTTACTGCTCCACTACACCCAAGGTCGCCCCCGGGTAGTGCGCTCTCCGCCAAGATCACGACACTCCCCAGGGGCCTCCCACGAAGGGAAGTTTCATCATGCGTCAGATTCCTGTGGACACCAATGCGGCCACGGTGATGGTGGCTCAGCCGCCGCAGCCGAAGTTCGTCAACCGCAAGGCCGGTGAGGTGGCGGTGGACCGGGAGACCGGTGAGTCGTTGAAGACGGTGGATGTGCTGTTCGTGCTGAACGGGCAGGCTGAGGTGCTGAACGTGACCGTCACCGAGTCCGGCGTCTCCGGTGACCTCGTGGTCGGTACCCCGGTGGCGTTGACGGGTCTGGTGGCTCGGCCGTGGGAGAACGAGTTCAACGGCCAGAAGCGGCACGGGATCAGCTTCCGCGCCGTGGCGGTCACCGCCCTCGCGGCGGCCTCCACGCAGGCGGTCTGAGCCATGGACTCGCTGTTACTCCTCGCGCTGGTGGTCGGGGTGGCGGTGCTGCTGCGGTGGCGTCGCCCGGCCTGGTACTGGCTCGGCTTCGGCGCTGTGGGGGCGCTGGTTCGGGTGCTGCTGCGGTTCTCCTCGGTCATGGAAGCCTGCGGCCTCACCGTCGAGCCGTCCCGGGTCCGGCTGGCGTTCGCCCGGCTGACCGGCGGCACCGTCCCTGACCGGCGCATCCCGCGCATCCTGCGGTTGTCGGTCACCCGCACGGGGTTGGTGCTGCGGTTGCGGATGCGCCCGGGGCAGGACTCCTTCGACTACCTGGCCTCCACCGACCGGCTGCGCCACTCCTTCCGCATGCAGGGGGTGACCTGCCGGGAGGTCAAGGCCGGGGTGGTGGAGCTGCGGATGACTGGCTACGACGTTCTGCGCCGCGTCCACATGCCCGCCCGCATCCCTTCCGGGCTGTTGCGGGTGCCGGTGGCGTTGCGCTCGGACGGAACCGTGCACTACCGCGACTACCGCCAGGTCCCGCACGCGTTGAACATCGGCGCCACGCAGTCGGGCAAGTCGGTCTACCAACGGCGTCTCGTCGCTGAGCTGGCCCGGCAGCCCGTCGCCCTGGTGGGGATCGACTGCAAGCAGGGCGTGGAACTGGCGCCCCTGGCCCGCCGCCTGTCCGCTCTGGCCGCGACTCCGGACGATGCGCTGGGCGTGCTGGAAGTCCTGATCGCGCGGATGGAGGGGATCTACCAGACGATTCGGCGGGAGCAGCGGATCAGTGCGGACACGGCGGATGAGGACATCACCGCCGACATCTGGGGCCTGCCCGAGGACCTGCGTCCCGTCCCGGTGGTGCTGCTGGTCGATGAGGTGGCAGAGCTGGCCCTGTTCGCCAACGCGGCAGAGCGCAAGCGCCGGGACCGGATCATCACCGCCCTGGTGCGCCTGGTCCAGCTCGGCCGTGCGGCCGGCATGTACGTGGAGGTGTGCGGGCAGCGCTTCGGCTCGGACCTGGGGGATGGGATCACGTTGATGCGGGCCCAGCTCACCGGCCGCACGGCCCACCGCGTCAACGATCAAGCCTCCGCGAAGATGGCGTTCGCCGACATCTCCGAAGACGCCGTGCTGGCTACGACGATGATTCCCACCGACCGGCCCGGCACGGCCGTGGTCGGGGACCTCTCCGGCGGCTGGGTGCTGGTGCGCACCCCGCACACCACGCTGCGCGAAGCGGTCAACACTTGCAACGCCCACGCCGACCTCACGCCCGACCTGCCTGAGCTGGCCGCGTGGCGCCCGGACCTGCCCGCCCTCCCGGGTCCCGCTCCGGCCCCGGTGTCGCTGATCAAGCCCCGCCCCGCCACTGGCTGAACGATCCCCACCCTGCGGCTGGTGCGGCCCTCTCCGCGCCGAGTCCCTACCCCCGCCATGCCGAAATCCGAACCGAAAGGAGGCCGTCATGGCCACCGCCCGCAAGCCCACCCCGCGCAAGACGACACCCCGCAAACCGACCACGCCCAAGGCCACGCCCAAGCCTGCTGAGCCGGAGTGCACCCCGTGCCGGGGCTCCGGGTGGGTGTCGGAGAGCTACTGCGTCGGCCGCCGCAAGCGCCACGTGGGCGAGACGGACGTGCTCTGCGCCCGGTGCCTGGGCTCGGGCATCGACCCCACTCCCGACCGCTGGTGACGACCGTGAAAGGAGGCCCGACCATGACCCGTCCGCGCGTGGATGCCGTGCTCGTTCAGGCCGTGATCGCCGGGGCGCTGTCCTTCGCCCACCTTCACGACCTGGCTGCCGCTGCCGGGCAGACCGGCTGGAAAGCCTGGGCCTACCCGGTCTCGGTGGACCTGCTGCTGGTCGCTGCCTGGCACCGCATCCGCACCCTGCAAGCCGCGGGCACCTCGGCGCTGTCGGCCTGGTGCTGGTTTGTCATCGCCCTCACCGCCTCCCTCGGCGCCAACGTCGCCACCGCCGGACTCCTCGACCTGGGCGACGTCCCGGCCTGGCTGCGCATCCTCGTCGCCGGATGGCCCGCACTCGCCTTCTTCGGCGGCACCCTCCTCGCCCACACCACCCCCGACCCCACCCCGACCGAGACCCCGGCCCCTGAGCCGGAGACCCCGGCCACGGTCGTCGAACGCGAACCCCAGGCCGAGCCTGAACCGGTCGCGCCGCCCGAGCCCGCTCCTGCGCCCGAGCTGCCCGCACCCGTTCCGACGCCTGCTGGTGGTGTGCCGGCGCCTGCGGTGTCCCCGGCCTTGGTCGAGCACGCCCGCAAGCTCGCCGACGCCCACCACGCCGCCACCGGCAAGCCGATCGACCCCGACACCCTGCGCGCCCGCCTCGGCGTCCCCGCACCGCTGGCGGACGCCATCACCGCCCAACTCACCTAACCCGAGGAGACCTGGCATGCCCGCTCGTGACTTCTTCCACTCGGTCCAGCGCATCGGACCCGTGCAGATCGGGACCCACCGTGAACCGCGCACCGGACGCACCCGCCACGCCGCCGTGTGCACCAACGACCGCTGCGGCTGGTCCGCCGACTACGGCAACCGCTCCGCCGCCCAGCTCGCCGCCCGCACCCACCGCTGCCGCACCCACTGACCCGAACGGAATCGCCGTGACCATCGAGCTTCCCGCCCTCGTCCTCGTCGCCCTCCTGGGCTACTTCGGTATCCGCCTCTACCGCCCCCCGACCTGGCTGCTGGTCGTGCTCCTCCTGGGCGGCTTCCTCCTCGCCGACACCTTCATTGCCCCCGCCATCACCGGCGGCCTCACCACCGTCACCGACTGACCGAAGGGACACCCGCCGTGCTGAATCCGAAGTACCCCCGCAACCCGACCCCGACCGGCGCCCCGGTGCCGTTCCTCACCCCGACCGCCATCATCCCCAGCACCACCGCCCCGGCCCCGCCGCCGGGCCCGGTGGCCTGCTCCTGCCAGCACACCCCGGCACCCGCCCCGACCGTCCCGGCCGCTCCGCTTCGGGCCGGTCTGCGGGTCACGCCTGGGGCTGTGGTCGGCACGGTCGCTGCCGGGACGGCCGTGGTCCTGGTCGTCGGCACCGTGCTGGTCTCGCTGCTCCTGGCCGTCGCCCTCACCGCCACCTCCGTGGCCGTGTGCGCGGTCGTCCTGCGCTCCCTGCTCAACCCCCGACGCCACACCCGCTGAAAGGACACGCCATGGACAAGCCCGCCGACCCGACCGTCTTCGGCCCCGAGTACGACCCTGCCGACGACCCCCAGTCCCCGCGTAACTGGCGCTACCTCCCCACTCCCGCCGAGCTGCACGCCGCGCGTGAGGCCTTCCGCCAGAGCCTCGCTGAGGCAAAGGCAGACCGCCTGTTCTGACCGGCCCTCGGGGCGGCCCTGATACCGCCAAGCATCCGCCGCCCCGAAGGCTCCAGCCCCCATCCGACCCGAAGACCGAAGGGATACCCATCATGACCCAGCCCACCGCCCGGCGGCGGCACTGCCCGCACTGCGACGGCTTCCCCACCGTCCACATCACCACCGGCACCCGCCACCTCAACCACACCCGCGAGACCATCCCCGTCACCTGCCCGACCTGCCAGGGCACCGGCACCGTCCCCGTCGGTGTTCGTGCTGCGGTGGGGAGCCGCGCATGAGCCACACCGCCTCCCCGGCGGTCCTGGACCCGGTCACCCTCGGCGACATGCTGCGGGTGGCCGGGCAACCGGACTTCCACCGCTGGACCGACCAAGTCCGCCGCACCGGCGGCTGCGCCAACCCCATCCACCTCACCGGCTGGACCCTCACCAAAGACCGCACCACCGGCGAAACCCTCCACCACTACTCCACCGAGGGCGAGCCTGGTGGACGGCTGCGGGTGGCGTGCGGCAACCGGCGTGCCTCCCGCTGCCCCGCCTGCGCACGCACCTACGCCGCCGACACCTACCACCTCATCCGCGCAGGCCTGGCCGGAGACACCACCAAGGACGTGCCCGCCACCGTCCGCGACCACCCCCGCGTCTTCGCCACCCTCACCGCCCCCTCCTTCGGCCCCGTCCACAACCAGCCCGAAGCCGGCCGCTGCCGCTGCGGCCTCCAGCACACAGACGACGACCCGGACCTCGGCACACCGCTCGACCCGGACGGCTACGACTACACGGGCGCGGTGCTGTTCAACAACCACGCCGGGCAGCTCTGGCAGCGCTTCACCAACCGCCTCCGCCGCGAGATCGCCCACCGCGCCGGACTCACCCAAGCCGAGTTGAAGGAAGCCTGCCGCCTCTCCTACGGCAAGGTCGCCGAGTTCCAGCGACGCGGCGCCATCCACTTCCACGCCGTAATCCGCCTCGACGGACCCGACGGCCCCGACAGCCCGCCCCCCTCCTGGGCCCGCGTGAGGCTGCTGGAGGATGCGATCCGGGCCGCCACCCACCACCGCTACACCACCGTCACCGTCCCGGCCGCCACCGACCAACCACTGCGCGAACTGCGCTGGGGCACCCAACTCGACATCCGCCCCATCAAAGCCCTCGGCGCAGGTGAGGACCTCACCGAACAGGCCGTCGCCTCCTACGTGGCGAAGTACGCAACCAAAGCAGCCGAGAACACCGGCACCCTCGACCGGCGCATCGGCGAGATGGGCGAACTCGACCGCCACCAGGTGCCCGACCACACCCGCCGCCTCATCCGCGCCTGCCGCGACCTCGACAGCCTCTACCCCGACCGCAAGCTCTGGGCCTGGGCCCACATGCTCGGCTTCCGCGGCCACTTCTCCACCAAATCCCGCCGCTACTCCACCACCCTCGGCGCTCTCCGCCAGACCCGCGCCGACTACCGCGCCGCACAGCAAGCCCACGAACTCGGCCTCGAGGACATCGAGCCGGACACCGTGCTCGTCCTCGCCGACTGGCAGTACGCCGGCCACGGACACAGCCCCGGCGAATCCGCCCTCGCCGCCACCATCGCGCACGACCTCCAACTCAACCGCGACACCGCACGCGAAGCACTCACAGACGAACACACCAACGGGGAGTGGTGACCATGGACCGACTTCTCACTGTGCAACAGGTCGCCGAACGACTCGGCACGGGCGTCCGCTTCCCGCGCCGCTTGATCGAGGAACGCCGCATCACCTTTGTGAAGGTGGGCCGCCACGTCCGCATCCGCGAGAGCGTCGTAGAGGACTTCGTGAGTGCCAACACCGTGGAACCGATGCCCCTGCGCCCCACCGGCCTCAGGAGGGCTGCTTGATGGCTGGCAAGCGCAAGTCCCGGCGGAACTTCGGCCGCGTCCGCAAGCTGCCCTCTGGCCGGTTCCAAGCCCGGTACCCGGGGCCTGATGGCGTGCTGCGTCCAGCGGACCGAACATTCGCCACCTCGACGGATGCCGATCGCTGGCTTATGCGGAAGCGCATCGAGATCGAAGAGGGGCGCTGGCTTGACCCGGCCGAGGGGCAGACGACTGTATCCGACTGGTCTGCGCGCTGGCTCGCCGCCGTGTCACCGCAGCTCAAGCACAAAACGCAGGCGTCCTACCGGTCTCTCATCAACTCGCTGATCGATCCGGTGCTTGGTGATCGTGAGCTGTCCGGCCTCCGACCGATCACCATTGCCGAGTGGGTCGGCGGGATGAAGACTAGGGGGCTCAGCGCGTCGCGGATCAGACAGGCGTACAGGGTGCTGTCGCAGATCATGCGGTCGGCCGTCGACAACGACATGATCCCGCAGACGCCTTGCCGGGGCGTGAAGTTGCCTCGGATGCCGCAGACCGAGCCGCATATCCTCACTCCGCTCGAAGCCTCGCGGATCGTTCGGAGCGCAGCCAAGCCGCACGACCTGCTGATTGCCCTGCTCGCGTACGCGGGTCTGAGGGTAGGTGAGGCGTTCGCCCTCCGTCGCTCGGACATCGATGTCTCCGGCGGCCTCGTCCTCGTCGACGAGAACTTGGCCGAAGCCAATGGCGCCTTGGTCTTCGACACTCCCAAGTCACACCAGAAGCGGTTTCTCCGAGTGGGCCCGTCGCTCGCGAAGCGGCTCGGTCGGCATGTGGAGACTCTGCCTGATGGGGATGACGCCCTCTTGTTCACCACGCCAGGTGGTAAGCCGCTGCGCTACAACCAGTGGCGCAAGGCGTACTTCGACCCCGCGGTGACGGCGGCCGGCCTGACCGACGTGACCCCGCACGATCTCCGCGCCTCGCATGGAACGTGGGTCGCCGACCGGTACGGCGTTATGACTGCCGCGCACCGGTTGGGCCACTCGAACGCGAGCGTCACCACCCGGCACTACGCCCGTCCCGTCGCCGGTCGTGATGACCAGGTGGCCAACGCGGCCGACTCCTGGCTAAGCGGGCACGATCACGCCTCTGGGGCACGCAGCGGGCACGACGACGATGACGACGGCTCCGCCAGAGTGCTCGCACCCGTTTGACCTGCGGCGGAGCGGGCCCCTGGGCTGATCACCGAAAGATCTTGAAAACCGTCGTGAGGTAACCCCTCACCGTGGGTTCAAATCCCACCGCCTCCGCAGAGCGCAGCGTATGCGCAGGTCAGAAGGGGTTCTCCTCGGTCGAGGAGAACCCCTTCTGCGTGCGGCCTGTCTCAGGCTGTCGCGCCGGTATTCCACTGTCGACCAGCCTGTACGGCCAACCTGCGGTCGGCAGTGTCGGAGCCGAGAGCGGCCGTGCCGGAGCCGGACGTGGTGGCGTCGGCCGACCCTCCCCGGGTCTCGTGGGCGAGAGGCGGGCGATGAGTTTCGGTGGCGCGAGGGGTCTGCACAGGAGTAAGCGCCCGAATGGGGCCCGCGCCCGAGCGCGGGGCCCGGTGTGGAGGAGCCATCATGCCCGTACTTCTGGACCTGCGGCCGCCGGCCCGGCAGGTCACCGCGTTGCTCGCCGGAGTGACCGACGACCGGCTGAAGGACCCGACGCCCTGCCCCGACTACACGGTGAGCGACCTGCTGGCGCACCTGATGGGTCTGGCCGAGGCCTTCCGTGACGCCGGCCGGAAGCAGTTGGGGGCCACCACTGCCACCGATCCGGGCAGCGCGGGCACGGAACTGGATCCGCGCTGGCGGACCCTGCTGCCGCAGCGGCTGGACGAACTCGTCGAGGTGTGGCGGTCCTCCGGCGCCTGGCAGGGGGACACCCAGGCGGGCGGTGTGGCGTTGAGCGGGGAGGTGGCCGGGCTGGTGGCGGGCAACGAACTGGTCGTGCACGGCTGGGACCTGGCCGTCTCCACGGGGCAGCGGTACCAGGGCGACCCGACGTCGCTCCAGGCGTCGTACGACTTCCTGGCCCAGTCCACCGACCCCGTAGAGCGGGCCGGCGTCTTCGGCCCGGTCGTTCCGGTGCCGGACGGCGCGTCGCTGCTGAGCCGGGTCGTCGGCCTGTCCGGACGGTCCCCGGCCTGGACCCCGGCCGACGCCTCCTCCTGACGCCTGACGCCTGACGCCTTCGCCTGACGCCTTCGCCTGACGCCTCTGCCAGCCGTCCGCTCCTGACACGTCTGCCTGACGCCTTCGCCTGGCGGGCCGGAGGAGTCCGGGGCGGCCGGTGGGAGCGTGAGCCGTCGGTGTGGTCCGCGCCGGGGCGCGCTCCGCGTGAGCCGGAACGCTTCTGCCCTGTCCCGGCTGGCGGGAGGCCGGACGCTCCGGCGCACGGAGGCCACCCGGCAGATTCAGTGGTGAAGGACGTTTATCGACACATCGTCATTCGTGCGAGGGAATCCAGGCGATTCGGGTGGTTCGCCGGGGTTTTTCCGGGCAGCTTTGGACTCGCAACGACGTGCGCACCGTCCGAGCGGTCCGGCCAACTGCTCAGCGTGACAAACGAGTTCCAGTCCTGGAGGAATGTGATGGCAACAACCCGAACCACCCGGGTCCACGCCGCGGCGGTCGCCGTGCCGTCGGTCGCGGTGGTGTTCGGCGGGAATCACGGAGATCTGTGGTGACCGCGTAGGGCGAAGCCTTCGGGAGGGCTTGCGCCAAGGGGAAGGGTCAGGCCGTGCGGCCGTGCCATCCGGTGCGGTCGCACAGCCATGTCCGGTGCCCGGTTCCCCCGGCGGTGTTTGGTGGCCGGGCCCGGCCGTATGGGGGGCGCCCCTGACCCGCGGCGGGTGGCGTCTCCACCCAGGGGAGGTGTGGTGCGCCCCGGCCGTACACCCTGAGGCGGAGAACGCTCGGCACCTCCGGCCGATCCGCTGGGGGCCCGCTCACTCCTAGCGTAAGTGCCATGACCACGCCTGGGACCACCGCCACCGTGACGCCGCTCGTGACGCCGTTGACGTTCACGTCGTACGTGCAGGCACGCGGTCCGGTGCTGCTGCGCACCGCGCGCTCCCTCACCGCCAATCCGTGCGACGCCGAGGACCTGCTCCAGACGGCACTCACCAAGACCTACCTGGCCTGGGAGCGCATCGAGGACCACAGGGCACTCGACGGCTACGTGCGCCGGGCCCTGGTGAACACCCGCACCTCGCAGTGGCGCAAGCGCAAGGTCGACGAGTACTCCTGCGACGAACTGCCGGAACCGGACCCGGTGCCCGGCCCCGACCCGGCCGAGCAGCAGGCCGTACGGGACGCCATGTGGCGGGCGATACTCAAGCTTCCCGCCCGGCAGCGGGCCATGGTCGTGCTGCGCTACTACGAGGACCTCAGCGAGGCCCAGACAGCCGAGGTGCTCGGCGTCTCGGTCGGCACCGTGAAGAGTGCCGTCTCCCGGGCCTTGGCCAAGTTGCGCGCCGACGCCCAGCTGGCGGCCGACACGACGGGCGTCGCAGCCTGACGGACACGCCCCGACGGAACACACCTCGACGGACCACGTCCCGACGACCCGGGCCAGTTGCACCCCGCGACGCACCCCTCGACGCACCCTGCGACGCGGCGCCGGCGCGTCACCGGCCGTGCGCCCGCCCTCGTACGCACCGGTCATGCGCCTTCGTGCGGCACTCGCGCTCCACCACCATCCCCGCGCCCCCGTCACGCGCCCTGCGGGCCGGCGCGCGGACCGGGGGCGCGGGGCGGTCGAACCCCGGCTGACCGGGCGCGGGAGACCAGCCGTGCGAACCGTGACACGCCGGGTGCCGTCCGAAATGGTCGGCCCAAGCCCGTGACATACCGACTGGTCGGTGGCAGGCTGCCGAGTCAGCCACGCGTTGCGCACGCGTAACGCTTCCGCATTCCTTACCTCGGGAGGCCACCGGTGCTGAGCACGATGCAGGACGTACCGCTCACCGTCAGCCGCATCCTCACCCACGGCGCCACGGTGCACGGCGCGGCACAGGTCATCACCTGGACCGGGGAGGACGAGCCGCACCGGCGGACCTTCGCCGAGGTCGGGGCCCGTGCCGCCCAGCTGGCGAACGCCCTGCGCGACGAACTGGGCGTCACCGGCGACCAGCGCGTCGGCACACTGATGTGGAACAACGCCGAGCACGTCGAGGCGTACCTCGCCATCCCGTCGATGGGCGCCGTGCTGCACACCCTCAACCTGAGGCTGCCACCCGCCCAGCTCGCCTGGGTCATCGAGCACGCCGCGGACCGGGTCGTGCTCGTCAACGCGACGCTGCTGCCGCTGCTCGTGCCCCTGCTCCCCAAGCTGTCCTCCGTCGAGCACGTGGTGGTGGCCGGCGTCGGCGACCGGTCGGCGCTCGCCGACGCGGGCGTGCGGGTCCACGACTACGAGGAGCTGATCGCCGGCCGTCCCGCCACCTACGACTGGCCGGAGCTGGACGAGCGCACCGCCGCGTCCCTCTGCTACACCTCCGGCACCACCGGGGACCCCAAGGGCGTGCTGTTCAGCCACCGCTCGATCTACCTGCACGCCATGCAGGTCAACTCCTCCGAGGCGTTCGGCATGACGGGAGACGACATCGCCATGCCGGTGGTGCCGATGTTCCACGTGAACGCCTGGGGTCTGCCGCACGCCGCCTACATGGCCGGCACGTCCATGCTGATGACGGACCGCTTCCTCCAGCCCGCGCCGATCGCCGACATGATCGCCAAGGTGCGTCCCACCCTCGGTGCCGCGGTCCCCACCATCTGGCAGGGCCTGCTGGCCGAACTGGACGCCAACCCGCGCGACACCTCGTCCCTGGACCGGGTCGTCATCGGCGGGTCGGCCTGTCCGCCCGCCCTGATGCGCGACTTCGAGGAGCGCCACCAGATCACCCTGGTGCACGCCTGGGGCATGACGGAGACGTCGCCGCTGGGCACGGTCGGCAACCCGCCCGCCGGTGTCACCGGCGAGGCCGCCTGGCCGTACCGCCTCAGCCAGGGCCGGTTCCCCGCGTCCGTCGAGGCACGGCTCGCCGCGCCGGACGGTACCTTCGCGCCCTGGGACGGCGAGACCACCGGTGAGCTGGAGGTCCGCGGCCCGTGGATCGCCGGCGCCTACTACGGCGGCGCCGGCTCCACCGAACCGCTGCGGCCGGAGGACAAGTTCAGCCCCGACGGCTGGCTGCGCACCGGTGACGTCGGCAAGATCTCCCCCGAGGGGTACCTGACACTCACCGACCGGGCCAAGGACGTCATCAAGTCCGGCGGCGAGTGGATCTCCTCGGTCGAGCTGGAAGGGCACCTGATGGCCCACCCCGACGTGGTCGAGGCCGCGGTGGTCGCGGTGCCGGACGAGAAGTGGGGCGAGCGGCCCCTGGCCACCGTCGTCCTGAAGGAAGGGGCGACGGCCGACTTCGCCGCGCTTCGGGAGTTCCTCGGGCAGTACGTCGCCGCCTGGCAGCTGCCGGAACGCTGGACGGTCATCGAGGAGGTGCCGAAGACCTCCGTCGGCAAGTTCGACAAGAAGGTGCTGCGGCGCCGGCACCCCGAGGGCGACCTGCCGGTGACGCAGATCTGAGCAAGCCGTCCGAGTGTCCCGTGCCGCCCGGCGCACCCGCG
>NZ_BAAHCA010000025.1:0-18213 GCF_054776295.1 Streptomyces sparsus | reverse complement strand
CCGAGAAGGCCAAGCGAGCGAAGCTGCTGCTGAAGGGCGCGCACGGCGCCTACGGGGACACCTCCCGCATCGAGCGGGAGCTTGAGCGCATCGACCGGGACGCCGCCGACCGCGCCGACCGTGAGGCGGCGGCGCACGGGAAGTTGCTGGAGAAGGCCCGCAAGGCCGTCGCCGCCGCCCGGATCGAGGAGCGGGCCGCGAGGGGCAAGGACCGGGCCTCTGCCCGTGAGGTCCGGAAGGCGGCTGAGCGGCGGTTGCGCGACGTCGAGCGCGCCTGTCCGTAGCTGTGCCCCCGGGGTGGCTGCCCGCCTGGCAGCAACGCGGCCACCCCGGGGTCGCCCCCATCCTCAGCAGAGAACAGGAGAAACCCCAGCATGACGGAAACCGAGATGGGCCCGCACCTGCGGCCCGTGCCCGACCTGGATGAGGCGCCGGCCGGGCCGGTGGCGGTGGACAATCCGGCGTTGCCGGAGCCGAGGGTGCGGGTGGAGAAGCGCAAGCCGGTGCTTGCCGGGTGGCTGAGGAACCGGCGGGACTTCGCCGCCACCGCCCGCCACGCGAGTGCGAACGCCGCCTACGCGGCGCTGTATCACGGGGTGCGGGTGCCGGTGTATGCCGCGCGGCTGGCCTTCATGTCGCCGCGCGGCGCCTGCCGGTTCGTCGCGGAGACTAACCGGTGGGTGTGGGACCGCGAAGCCGCGCCGCTGCGCTCGTTCGCGGTGCGGACCGAGGACGTGGACGAGTACATGCGCCTGTCGCGGCTGCGGGCGGGGCGGGTGCGGCTGCGCGGCTTCGTCACGCTGGTCGCGGCCGTCTTCGGCGTCGGCTTCGCCCTGTGGCTCTACGTCATCGCCCCCGCCTTCCTGTACGCGTTCGCGGCCGGCGGGGTGCTGCTGCTCGGGATGGCCGGCCAGCAGCCCGACGCCCCTGTCGTGGGACCTGCGGTGTTGAAGACGGAGGTGCAGAAGCTCACCGGCTCGATCGTCCTGCGCGGCCTCGATTCGATCGGGAATGCGAAGGTGACGGCCGCCATCAAGAAGGGCGGTGACATGAACGGGCTGCGGTTCGTCTCCGAGATCGTGCGCGACGGCCCCGGCTACCGCGCCGACCTCGACCTGCCCTACGGCGTCACGCCCGAGGACATCATGGAGGCCCGCAAGCCCCTCGCGTCCGGTCTGCGGCGCAAGACCGGCTGCGTGTGGCCCTCCCCCGACCCCGACCAGCACGAAGGCCGCTTGGTGCTATGGGTGGGGGACAAGCCGATGAACGAAACCACCAAGCCCGCCTGGCCGCTGCTAAAGGCCGGGAGCGTGGACTTGTTCAAGCCGGTGGTGTTCGGCAACGACCAGCGTATGCGCGACGTGTCCGTGACGCTCATGTTCGCCTCCGTCGTCGTCGGGTCGATCCCCCGCATGGGCAAGACGTTCCTGATGCGGCTGCTGCTGCTCATCGCCGCACTCGACCCGCGCGCGGAGCTGTACGCGTTCGACTTCAAGGGCACCGGCGACTTCGGCGCCCTGGAACCGGTCTGCCACCGCTACCGCGCCGGTGAGGAGGACGACGACATTGCCTACGTCGTGGAGTCGCTGCGGGAGCTGAAGGAGGAGCTTCGGCGGCGGGCGAAGGTCATCAAGTCCCTGCCGCGCACCCGGTGCCCGGAGTCGAAGGTCACCCCCGCGCTGGCCGGTGACAAGAGCTTGGGTCTGTATCCGATCGTGGTCGGGTTCGACGAGTGTCAGGTGCCGTTCGAGCACGAGGAGCACGGCAAGGAGATCGAGGCGATCTGCACCGACCTGGTCAAGCGCGGCCCCGCTCTGGGGATCGTGACCATGTTTGGCACCCAGCGCCCCGACGCCAAGTCCCTGCCGACCGGGATCAGTGCGAACGCGGTGCTGCGGTTCTGCTTGAAGGTCATGGGGCAGCCCGCGAACGACATGGTGCTGGGGACGTCGATGTACAAGTCGGGGTACCGGGCCACCATGTTCTCCCGCTCCGACCGCGGCATCTGCTGGATGGCCGGTGAAGGCGACGACCCGCGCATCGTCGCCTCCGCGTTCGTGGACGCCGTCGCAGCCGAGCAGCTCGTGGCGCGGGCCCGGCAGGTGCGTGAGGAGTACGGCAACGTCACCGGCCACGCCGTCGGCAAGGGCCCGGAGAAGACCGGCGCCGGATCGGACGTCCTGGCCGATGTGCTCGCCGTCATCGCCGCGGATGAGAAGGCCGTGTGGTGCGAGCGCATCGCGGCCCGGCTCGCGGCCCACACGCCGGACGTCTACGGCGGGTGGGAGGGCGAGAACGTCACCGCCGCGCTCAAGCCGTGGGGGATCAAGCCGGGCCAGGTGTGGGGGCAGACCGACGACGGCGACGGCGCGAACCGGCGCGGCATCAAGCGCGCCGACATCGCCGCCGTCGTCACTCGCCGTAACGCCGACCGGGCCGCGGCCTGAGTCGAGCAACGCTGCTAGACCTAGCACCCGCCGCTGCTAGGTCTAGCAGCCCCGCTAGCAACCCCAAACGCCGCTGAGCTGTGATCTAGCGCCTAGCGGCCCACCTGCACAAACCCCCGAAACCCGCCCCGTGAAGGGATGTGAGCCCCCGTGGGCTTCGCTAGCCTCGCCCTCCTCCTCACCGCCGCTGGTTACGCAGCGTTGTGCGCGCTGAGTCCATTCGCCCGGTGCCGCAAGTGCGCCGGCACCGGCATCCAACAGGCCCGCCGCACCGTCAAGCTCTGCCGCCGCTGCCACGGACACCGCTACCGGCTCCGCATCGGCCGCCGCCTGACCAACACCGGACGCGACGTCCACCACGCCGGCACCCGACCCCACCAACCCACCACCCGAACCTGACTCTGACCCCGGAACGGAGGTTCACGGCATGGCCGTGACCGTCTCCCTCGTCGCCCTCTTCGGCCTCGTCCTGTTCTTCCTGCTGCGCTCCCGCAGCCTCACCCCTGCCGGCGCGTTCGTCGCCGCCATGTTCGGGTTCTTCCTCGCCTCCACCGGCGCCGCCGGACCCGTCAACAACCTCACCACCGCCCTCATCGCAGCCATCCCCGACCTGTAGGAGACACCGCCATGGCAATTCGGCTCATCACCTGCCACGTCGCCGTGTGCGACCTGTGCGGCGCCACGGACGACACCGAGGGCGGCACCCCGCACTTCGCCACCCAGGCCGAGGCCATCGACTACGCCACCGCAGACCCCGACGGCTGGACCCTCACCGACGACGGCCGCCTCATCTGCACCCGCGACGACCGGGCGCACGAGCGCATCCACGAGGACGCCGGCAAGCGCATCAGCGCCTGCGCCATGACCGTCACCTGGCCCCGCCGCTGACGACGACCACACCACCGCGCATCTGAGCACGCCGAAGGCGGCCCCTCTCACGCCAATGACCGGGGCCGCCCTCTTCCACCTGCCAACCACTTGACCTGTGGAGGTCTCCCAGCATGACGCAACCTGTCACTCTCCCGCGAGCCCTGTCGGCGGGAACTCCCGCCGCAGACGGGATGCGGTTCTACCTGACCACCCACAAACGCCATTGGGTCCGCCTCACCGGCGTCCCGCTGTTCCTCAAGTCCGCCCACTTCGTCGAGGCCGTGAAGCTGCCCGAAGCCGTCGGCCCATACGCGGTCGACTCCGGTGGATTCTCAGAGCTCCAGCAACACGGCGACTGGACCCGCACCCCGCGCCAGTACATCGACGACCTGTACCGCATCTGGGAAGGCGTGGGCCCCTTCGACTGGGCCGCACCACAGGACTGGATGTGCGAACCCTTGATCATCCACGGCGGGCAAGCCGGACCCCTCACCTTCGCCGGGACACACCTGAGCGTCGCGGAACACCAGCGCCGTACGGTCGCCAACTACCTGGAGCTGCGCTCCATGGCCCCGGAGCTCCCGATCATCCCCGTACTCCAGGGCTGGGAGATGGCCGACTATGAACGCTGCGTCGGCCTCTACGAGCGCGCGGGCATCGACCTGACGCAGGAACCGGTAGTGGGACTCGGCTCGGTCTGTCGCCGCCAGTCCACCCGCGAGGGCGCCACCATCGTCACCACCCTCGCCGCCCACGGCCTCAAGCTGCACGGCTTCGGCTTCAAAACCCTGGGACTGGCCCGCGTCGGTCACCTCATGGCCTCAGCAGACTCCCTCGCCTGGAGCTCCCACGCCCGCCGCCGCCCCGCCATGCCCGGCCACACCCACAAGAACTGCGCCAACTGCCTGGCCTACGCCCTGCGGTGGCGCACCCGCGTCCTCAACGCACTGCCCACCTGGCAACAGCCACTCCTCACCCCGTCCTAGCTACGCCAAGGGCGGCCCCCCTCACGCCAATGAATCGGGGCCGCCCTTGCCAACCAGCACCCATCAAGGAACTGGAGACCTCCAGCATGACTCATGACCCCCGTGCCGCGCTGCTGCGCGCGGCCCTGGACGCTGCTGAGCGCGGCTGGCCCGTCTTTCCCCTGCGCCCCGGAGCGAAGCGCCCGGCCCTTCACGGCGAGAGCGCCTGCACCCGCACTGGGCCCTGCACTGGTGGGCACGTGAAGTGGGAGCAGCGCGCCACGACCGACCCCGACCGCATCCGGCGCGCGTGGGTGTCCGCGCCGTTCAACGTCGGTATCGCCACCGGCCCCGCCGGAGTCCTCGTCGTCGACCTGGACCGGCCGAAGGGCAAGGGCAGTGCGGACACGCCTTGCGGCGTGACGACCTTCACGGCGCTCTGTGAGCGCGCCGGACAGCCCGCCCCCACCACCCGCCGCGTACGGACCGCGAGCGGTGGACAGCACCTGTACTTCACCGCCCCCACCGGAACCCGGCTGAGCAACAGCGCGGGCACCCTCGCGCCGCTGGTCGACACCCGCGCGTGGGGCGGCTACGTCGTTGCACCCGGCAGCATCACCCCCAGCGGCTCGTACGAGACCCTGGACGACACTCCGCCCGCCCCCTTGCCCGAATGGCTGCACGCCGTTCTGACGACTCGTCAGAACATGCGGAGCCTTATGGCTGCGCCGGTCGCGTCGCGGTCCTCTCGTCGCGTCACAGCCGCCCTGAACGCCGAAATCGCGGCAGTCCACGGTGCTCCGGAGGGTGCGCGCAACGCGACGTTGCTGCGGGCGACGCGTGCTCTGGGGCGGTTCGTCGCGTGGGGCGAGATCCCCCGGCACGTGGTCGAGGACGCTTTTCAAGGGGCGGGGGAGGCGGCGGGACTGCCGCCGGCCGAGTGCCGCGCCACCATCCGCAGCGCCCTCAACTGGTCCATCCGCAACGCCCGCACCCAGGGGGCGGCATGAGCACCAACCCTCTCCCCGCCTTGAAAAGCCAGTCCGCCACCAGTGGCCAGCCGCATGTCGCCGCACCCGGCCCGGCCGCGTCGAACGGTGGGGCGCTGAAGGTCGTCGCCGAAGGCGTCCCCGCTGCTGTTCGCCCTGACCCGCACCCGGGCAACCGCCGGTACCCCGTGGCGTGGCTGCGCATCACCGCACCGCGCGGCGCCACTCCCACGGCTGCGTCGTGGTGCGAGTGCGGGTGGAGTCGCCGGGCCTTCGGACAGACCCGCGTCCTGTCTCTGGTCACCGACCACGCCGACCACCGAGAGCACTGCCCGCTGCGCGTTCCCCAGGAAGGAAGGGCCGCCGCATGACCGACACCATCAACGGCGCCACGCTGCTCAACGAGGTGGAAGCCTTTCACCGGCGCTTCAACGTCTTCCCCCGTGAGGCCGCTTACGTGGCCGTCGCGTTGTGGGACGCGCACGCGCACCTGCTCGACGCCTTCGACTCCACCCCGCGCCTAGCCTTCCTGTCCCCCGAACCGGGGTCGGGGAAGTCCCGGGCGTTGGAAGTGGTGGAAACCCTGGTTCCGCGCCCGATGCTGGCGGTGAACGCCCGTGCCGCCGCGCTGTTCCGGTCGGTGTCCGACCCGGCGGGGCGGCCGACGATCCTCTTCGACGAGATCGACACCGTCTTCGGCCCCAAGGCCGGGGACAACGAGGAGTTGCGCGGCTTCCTGAACGCCGGACACCGCCGCTCCGGAGTCACCTACCGGTGCGTCGGGGACGGCGGTAACCAAACCGTGGTGGAGTTCCCCTCCTACACCGCCGTCGCGGTCGCGGGACTGGGCTACCTGCCCGACACCATCACCACCCGCTCCGTCATCATCCGCATGCGCCGCCGCGCCAGGAACGAGACGGTAGAGCCGTTCCGGGCCCGACTGCACGAGGCTGAGGGCAACGCGCTGCGGGAGCGCCTCGCGCAGTGGGCGGACACTGTTCGCGACGACACCGCCGGGCGGTGGCCGGAGATGCCCGAGGGTGTCACCGACCGACCGGCGGACGTGTGGGAACCGCTGCTGGCCGTCGCCGACGCAGCCGGGGGCGACTGGCCCGAGCGGGCCCGTGCCGCCTGCGTCGAGCTGGTCAACGCCGCCCGCGCCGACGACAAGGGGTCGCTCGGTATCCGGCTGCTGACCGACCTGCGCGACCACGTCATGACGGGCATCGACCGCATGCCCACCGTCGCTGTTCTGGACCGGCTGTGCGCGCTGGACGAAGCGCCGTGGGCGGACATGGGCGGCCGGCCGCTCGACTCCCGAGGGCTGGCCAAGATGCTCGGGGAGTACATGACCGGCGACAACACCCCGATCAAGGCCCGCAACATCAAGACCGCCGGGACGGTCCTCAAGGGCTACTACGCCCTCGACCTCCACGACGCCTGGCAGCGGTACTGCCCCCCACCCCCCTCAGGAGCCGCTACCTCCGCTACCTCCGCTACCTCGCAGGTCAGCGGCCCCGAAAAGGTAGCGGAAGGACTCTTCCCGTCCGCTACCTGAGCGCTACCCGCTACCGGCCCCCGCGCCCCACTGACCGGGGCCGGTAGCGGACCCATCCGCTACCGCTACCCCTATCCGCTACCTCGATCATGCCCCTGACCAGGGCGGTAGCGGAGGTAGCGGAGGTAGCGGACCTGACAGGAAGGGGCCGGGCGGCCCCTGTATCTGCCAAGGAGACATGTCCGATGAGCAACGCTGCTCGCATCGGGCGACGCCTGACTTCTGTGCCCTCGCATGAGAAGCCGTCGCCTCTGCAAGACCGCTACCTGTCCGTGCCGCAGGTGGCCGAACTGCTGGGAACCACTGAGCGATTCCCCCGCCGTCTCATCTCCGAGCGCAGGATCACCTTCGTGAAGGTGGGAAGTCACGTACGTATCCCGGAGAGTGCGGTCGTCGCCTACATCGAGAGCCACACCGTTGAGCCGGTGAGGCCGCGTCGGCGGGGGAGGAAGGCTGCCTAATGGGAGCCAGGGGCCCCAAGAAGGGGAAGACCATCAGGCGGTTCGGAGCGGTACGTCAGTACCGCTCCGGGCGCTGGACCGCGTCCTATATCGACCCCACGGGTCAGCGTCGGCGCGCAGAGGAGACCTTCGAAACCAAGACCGACGCCGAGGTCTGGCTCTCGCAGGTAGAGGCTGACATCACGCGCAAGAACTGGCGTGACCCGGACGCCGGGGCGATCAACTTCGAGGAGTACGCGACCAAGTGGGTCGGTGAACGGGGAGTCGCCCCCCTCACGGAGGAGCTGTACACCCGGTTGCTGCGGCTGCACATCTTGCCTTGCCTTGGAGGATGGGACCTTGACGAGATCACGCCGCCTCGCGTCCGTGAGTGGAGGACTGAACGCCTGGGCACTACGGGCGCGGCCACGACTGTGGCGAAGTCATACCGGCTACTCAAGGCCATCATGGAAACGGCTGTCGATGACGAGTTGATTCGGCGGAATCCCTGTCGCATCAAGGGGGCAGGGAAGGAAGTCTCGGCTTCCGGGCAGGTGGCCAGCGTGGAGCAGGTCGATGCTCTTGCGGATGTGATCGGTATCCGTTGGCGCCTCATGGTCTATCTCGCTGCGTACGGTCCGATGCGTCCTGAGGAGCAAGCGGAACTTCGCCGGAAGGACGTGAACGTGGAGCATGTCACGATCACCGTGCGCAAGGCAGCACCAGAGTTGGCCACCGGCAGGCGGGCCGAGGGGCCAACGAAGAGTGAGGCAGGCAAGCGCGTAGTTGTCCTGCCGGAGTTTCTGCGGACAGACCTTCAGCGGCACCTGGACTGGTACGCAGAGAAGGGACCGAATGGGCTCCTGTTCGTGGGGGAGAAGGGCAAGCCCTTCCGGCGATCGACGTTCGGGCGGAAGTGGCGCAAGGCCCGTTCAGCGGTTGGACTCCCGCAAGATTTCCGCTTCTACGACCTCCGACACACCGGACACACCCTGTCCACTCGTTCCGGCGCGACGCTGAAGGACACCATGGTGCGTGCCGGCCAGGCCACGGAAAAGGCCGCGCTCATCTACCAACACTCTGACCAAGAGAGGCAGAGGGAGGTTGCTGGCGGGCTGGACCGGATGGTGCGCGCGGCGCGTGAGAAGGCCCGTGAGCAGCAGAAAAAGGGGGAAGGTGGTGCGAAGGTGGTGCGAAGGTGGTGCGCGACACCTAGGGAGGTCTAGACAACAAACAACCCCCAGGTCGCTGACCTGGGGGTTCGGGGTGGAGCGGGCGACGGGAATCGAACCCGCGCTCTGAGCTTGGGAAGCTCATGTTCTACCATTAAACTACGCCCGCGCGAGCGTCGGCCTGGCCTGTCGGCGGCCTGCTCATCGCCGCTCACTGTACCCCATCCCGGACCTCCGCCGCAGGGCGCGCGGGGGCTTTCGGCGTGCTCGGAGCCGGTGCGGACACGGCGTCGGGGGTGGGCGTCGGGGTGGCGGCTCTCGCCGGCTCGGTCGCCGGGCGGGAGTGGGATTCGGGCGGCGGGGGAGGGCGGTTGAGGCGTACCGTGGGGTCTCGGAGTGCCGGATCACCTTCGGTGCGGTACCTCCCCTATCGTGGCTTTTGTCGTCCACACCCTGGGGAGAGGAACCGATGGATCTCACCGTCGTCCGCTGTGCCGAAGGGCATGTTTTCAGCACCGCCACGTTCCCGATGCAGCAGCTCGGCAGTGACCGGCTGGGCCCTGGGCGGCTGTTGAGGTGTCCGCGTTGCGCCCGGCTCCGGCACGCGGTGCCGGTCACCGCCGCCCGCCGCTGACGGCAGACCCGCACAGCCGCACAGCCGCACAGCCGCACAGCCGCACAGCGGGACGCGCGAGGGGGCCCGGTCCTGAGGGGGCCGGGCCCGTGCGCGTACGCTCAGCACGTGCTTCTCTCAGACAAGGACATCCGGGCCGAGATCGACTCCGGCCGGGTGCGGATCGACCCGTACGACCCGACGATGGTGCAGCCGTCGAGCATCGACGTGCGGCTGGACCGCTTCTTCCGGGTGTTCGAGAACCACCGCTACCCGCACATCGACCCCGCGGTCGAGCAGCCGGACCTGACGCGGCTCATCGAGCCCGAGGGCGACGAGCCGTTCATCCTGCACCCGGGTGAGTTCGTGCTCGCCTCGACGTACGAGGTGGTGTCGCTGCCGGACGACCTGGCGTCGCGCCTGGAGGGCAAGAGCTCGCTGGGCCGGCTGGGTCTGCTGACGCACTCCACCGCCGGGTTCATCGACCCGGGCTTCTCCGGGCACGTGACGCTGGAGCTGAGCAACGTCGCCACCTTGCCGATCAAGCTGTGGCCGGGCATGAAGATCGGCCAGCTGTGCATGTTCCGCCTCACGTCACCCGCCGAGCACCCGTACGGTTCCTCGCGCTACGGCTCCCGGTACCAGGGGCAGCGCGGACCGACGCAGTCCCGGTCCTTCCTCCGCTTCCACCGGACCCAGGTCTGACGCCGTGACCGAGGCGCGCGAGAACCTGACGTACGAGCGGTTCGGCGCCGCGGTCCGGGAGTTGGCGCAGACGATCGCCGACGACGGTTACGAGCCGGACATCATCCTGTCCGTGGCGCGCGGCGGGGTCTTCGTCGCGGGCGGCTTGGCGTACGCGTTGGACTGCAAGAACCTGCACCTGGTGAACGTCGAGTTCTACACGGGTGTGGGCACGACCTTGGACATGCCGGTGATGCTGGCGCCCGTGCCCAACGCGATCGACTTCTCCCGGAAGCGGGTGCTGATCGCCGACGACGTGGCGGACACCGGCAGGACGCTCAAGCTGATCCACGACTTCTGCCGCGGTCACGTCGCGGAGGTGCGCAGCGCGGTGATCTACGAGAAGACGCAGTCGCTCGTCAAGTGCGAGTACGTGTGGAAGCGCACCGACGAGTGGATCAACTTTCCCTGGTCGGTGGAGCCGCCGGTGGTCCGGCGGGCCGGGCAGGTCCGCGACGCCTGACGGCGTCGGGTACGCGACGCCTGAACGGGCGACGCCTCACCGGCCGTCCCCGCCGGTCGGTCCGGCCCACCGCGCCCCCGGCGTGGCAGCCCCCGGCCTCAGGACTGGCGCCGGGCGGTGAGGTAGCGGGGGCGGCCGTAGCGGCGGCCCTCCAGGGGGAAGGCCGCGAGCCGGCGGCGGGTGTGCTCCAGCCGGGCGTCGTCCCAGCCCTCGTGGCGGGCGAGCGGCTCGTGCAGTTCCCGGACCGTCTCGACGTCGTTGAGCATGCGTACCTCGTCGATGTGGGCGCGGCGCTGGAGGGGCGCGGCCCACAGGATCTGGATGACGCCGACGGTGGTGCCGGCGGCGAGACAGGTCAGGGCGGCGTGCGTCCAGGGGCGGTCGGGCGCGACGAGCAGCAGCAGGGAGACGGTGGCGCCGGTCAGTACGGCCGCGACCTGGGCGGCGCGGCTCAGTACCGTGCTGAGCTGCTCGCGCCGTACGCGGGGGCGCAGCCGCTCGGCGTCCAGCAGCAGATTCTCCAGCTGGTACCCGGTCACGTGCGGGGTCTGCTCGGTGGTCATCGTGTGGTCTCCAGGGCGGTGTCGGGGTGCCCGCGCCGGGGCGTGGCCGCGCGGGCCGGTGGCGGTCAGGCGGCGGTGTCCGGCCCGCGGCGGTCGTCGTCGCGGGGGACGGGTGCCGCTGCGTGCCGTGGGCCGCGCGGCGGAGCCGTGCTGCTCGTCCTGCTGCTCGTCCTGCTGCTCGTCCTGCTGTGGGTGTCGCCGTGTCGCTGTTCGTGCTGCGGTGCTGTGCGTGTCGCTCGTCGTGCTGCTCGTGTCTGCCAGGTGCCAGGTGCCAGGTGCCAGGTGCCAGGTGCCCAGTGCCCGCTGACCGCGGTGCGGTCCTCAGGCGGGGCGGTTGTCCCGTGCCGGCGGTCCGGCTCGGGGTGAGGAGACATTCCACGGCTGCGGGGCGGAAAACCTCCGCGGGCGGTGGTTACGCCCGAAGTGGTCGCCGACCGGCTTCACGGTCCGTCGTCCAGCGCGTGCCCGCGGACCTGGTACATCAACCTCATCGCGCCAACAAACCTTTTCGCGCCGAAAGTTGAAGCACGCACGGGTCTTCCCCCCACGTGTTACCAGCAAGTAAAAACCGTGGGTAACCGAAGTTGTTCGCGTGAGGGGAGATCCCCATGGCACGTGGAAGAACCCGATCCGGTGCGCACGGATGGGCAAGGGCTGCCGGTGTCGCCTTGACGGCACTGGCCTTACTGGCGGTGGGCGCGCCGGCGATGGCCGAGGAGTCCGCTCCCGGGACCGCCGCCACCCCGCTGCCGGCGGAGCTGGAGCGCGTCCGGGCCGCGGAGGCGACCGCACTCTACGGTGACCCGGCTGAACGGCCGATGGCACAGCGCAAGACGTCGCTGATCTCGCTGGGCGACAGCGAGATCAGCGGTGAGGGCGTCGGCACCTACGAGCCCGGCACGGACGGGCCGACGAACTGGTGCCACCGCTCACCGGACGCGGCCATCCACCGGACCGGTATCGCGGCCGACGTCACGTACAACGTGGCCTGCTCGGGTGCTTCCAGCGTCAACATCCGGATCGGCGGGCAGCCGCAGTACGAAGACGAGCTGGTGCAGAGCGACAGCCTCGCCATCAAGGCGCGCAACACGCGGCTGAAGACGGTCGTGCTGGTGGCCGGTGCCAACGACGACCTGCAGTTCGGTCCGGTCATCACGGACTGCGTCACCCGCTGGTTCCTGCTCCAGGGGCCGTGCGCGCCCGGGTACGGGCCGGGCTGGCAGGGCCGCGTCGACGGGCTGGTGCCGAAGGTGACGTCCCTCGTCGGCGACCTCAAGTCGGTGATGCGGGACGCCGGTTACCGGGACGACGACTACCGGCTGGTGGTGATGGCCTACCCGGGGCCGATCGGTCCGGACATCAAGGACAACCCCCGGTACCCGGGCAAGATCCCGGGCGGTTGCACCGGCTACACCTCCGACTCCGCGTGGGGTCGCGATGCGGCCGTGCCGATGTTCCAGGAGGGCATGCGGCAGGTGGCCCGCAGCACCGGCGCCGTCTACCTGGACGCCTCCCGGCTGTTCCACGGCCACGAGGTCTGCATGGAGGATCCGTGGGTCCGCGGGCTCTGGATCGAACTGGGCAACCCGTTCCCGCCGGACTCGAACTCGCTGCGGCAGTCCTTCCACCCCAACACGCGCGGGCACGCCGCGTTCGCCGAGTGCCTGACCCGGCTGGAGGCGTCCGGCCTGCGCGAGGCGTCCTGCGCCGACCCGGCCGGCGCGGGTGAGCCGCAGTTGTACCCGGGGGCGTGGGACGACCGGTTCGCGCCGCTGCGCAACACCGGCACGGGCAGTTGCCTCGACGTCGACCGGGCGAGCAGCCGCAACGGCACCGAGGTGCGCGGCTGGGACTGCCACGGGGCCCGCAACCAGGGCTGGTGGCACGACGGGCAGAGCGGCCGGATGTACACCGAGCTGACCCACGACCGCTGCCTGGACGTGCCGGACGGCAGGTTCACGGCCGGCACCGCGCTGGTCGTCTGGAACTGCGCGGCGACGGACAACCAGCGGTTCGTGAGGTCGGGCACGTCCGTCCGGCCGCAGGCGGCGCAGGATCTGTGCCTGACGCTGGCCGGGGCGCGGGAACCGGTCAGGCTCCAGCGCTGCGACGGCTCCGCCGGCCAGCAGTTCGGCTGACGCGACCCGTCGGGTACCGGGCCCCACGAGGCCGGTACCCGACGGTCGTGCCGTGTCCTACAGGGTGCCGAGCTTGATCAGTACCAGCAGGGCGAGCAGCTGGATGGACGCGGCACCGAGAGCCTTCGGCCAGGGCAGGTCGTGCGAGCGGCTGACCATCGACGCGAAGAGCGCGCCCGCGGCGATCCAGGTGATCCAGCCGACGACCTGCACGAAGGGGGCGGTGCCGCCGAGGAAGAGTGCGAGCAGCAGGCGAGGGGCGTCGGTGATCGACATGATCAGCATCGACAACCCGACCGTCGGCGCCCACGCCCCGTCGCCGCCGAACTGGCGGGCCAGGGTGTGGGTGACGGTGCCGAGCACCAGGCTGGACAGGACGACGGCGACGCCGGTGATCAGGACGTAGGGCACGGCGTTGGAGAGCGTCGCGTCCAGCACGTCCTGCCGGGCGGAGTCCAGTCCGAAGACGGCCAGCAGACCGTAGAGGAACGTGACGATGATCGCCGGGCCCCACACGGAGTGGTCCCGGGTCTGCCAGAACGTCGCGTTGGGGCGCAGCACGATGCCGCTGAGCAGCTGCTTCCAGTGCGGTTTCGGACCAGCCGGCGGGGCGGTGGTGCTTCCGGCGGCGTAGGTGGCGCCGCTGTTGTACTCGTCGCGGAAGCCGCCCGGGCCGGCGCCGGGGTGTGCCCCGGGCTCGTCCCCGATCCGGAACTGCTGGGTGTGCCCGGGGGTGTTGGCGTACGGATCGGGGCCCGGCTGACCGGCGAAGTACTCCGGTTCCCCGTGCCCGCCCTGCTGCCACGGCTCGTGTCCGCCCGGGTGCGGCGTCTGCCCTGTGGGCGGCGTCTGCCGCCCGTACGGTGCGTAGGGGCCGGGCGCCTGCGGTGAGGTGCCCGGCGGGGGGTTCGTTCCCTGCCGTCGCGGTGCGTTGCGCGGGTCCCGGCCGCGTCCCATCCTGAATCCAGCCACGTAATCGAACGTACCGTGTTCCGCGGCCCCCGGGTGCCGCGGAGCGCCTTTACCGGGGGTCATTGTGGCCGGTTCGGTACATCCCGTAGGGGGCGGCCCTACGGGACGTACCTGGTCAGCGGGGCGCTGCGGGGCGCCTGGCGGTTGCGGGGGACGGTCCGTCAGCCGATCCGCACGGCCAGGGTGACGACGGAGCCGGGGTGCCCGGCCTCGATGGTGAGCCGGTCGGTGGTGAGGCGGGCCAGCCACAGGCCGCGCCCGCGCGGTCCGCCGTCGAGGCCGGGCAGCAGTTCCGGGATGACGTCGGCGGTGAAGCCCGGTCCGGCGTCGGTGACGCGGGCCTCCAGCTCGTCCCGCACCCGGCGCAGCAGCAGTCGGCCCTCGCCGCCCGCGTGCTCGACGGCGTTGGTGGCCACCTCGTCGACGGCGAGCACGAACTCGCCGCGCCGCGGTTCGGACAGGCCGCACCAGGCGGCGCACTCCTCGACCCCGAACCGCAGCTGCGGCAGGGTCCGCGCGGTGAAACGACGCTTGAGCAGCTGCTGCTCGGGGCGGCTGGAACGGGAACTGGGTCTGGCTAGCATCCGCACCCCACCTCCACCTCCACCAGGACGAGCGACATGACGGACTCCGCGCCGAGTCTGCGCAGGGTGGCGGCCTGGAAGGGCGCGCAGCGCACCTCGATGCGGTGGTGGGGGGCGGCCGAGGCGATCAGCAGCAGGTCGGCGGCGCAGCCGATGCTGAGGAAGTGCAGTCGGGTGAGGTCGGCGGTGAGGCGGCCGGAGGCGCTGCTCTGGGACAGTCCGTCGCGTAACGCCTCGGCGAAGGCCGTGCGGGTGTTGAGGTCGGCCTCGCCTATCAGCCGGACCGAGCCAGCGGTGGACACCGTGCGGAGAATGCCCAGTCCGGCGAGCACCTTGCGGGGGTGTGCGCTGCACATCTCCGCGAGCACCTCCTTGCTGAACCATCGGCCGTCGTAGGCGCACAGCTCGGTGTAGGGGCGGCCGGTGAACAGGTGGTGGCTGTGGCTCTCGCGGTGCGTGACCGCGTCCAGGTCGAGCCCCAGTGCCCGGACCCAGTCCATGTCGATGAAGGCGCGGGCCCCGGTACAGCCGTCCCGGACCGCGCGGCCGGTCTCCTCCAGGAGCCGTTCCCACTGCCGCTGTTCGGTGAACTCCGTGTGCGGGGAGATGAGTTCTCGCATGGTGCTCAGTACCAGACGTCCCTCGAGGCGGGCTGCGGCGAGTGCCGGGCTGTGGGCGTGCAGCGCGGTGAGCGCGGCGTTCTCGCTGGTGCGTGGACTGGTGAGGACGATGACCCGCTCGCCGAGCTCCAGGCCGGTCCGGACGAAGGCCCCCGCGATCTCCCAGCGGGCCGCGTCGTTGTCGTAGCGCACGAACGCGTGATCTCCGGGACGCAGTTGCTGGACGGGGACGGTGTGATGATGCGGGCAGGCCGCCTGGTCCACAGGCATGGGGCTGACATTAGGTCCCGGGGACGCGGAAGCCCGGCTCGCTGCCCGGTTCGTCCTGTTCGGCGCGTCAACTGACCGGAAAGGACCGAGTGGTGAGCGGGTTGCGGCGCATCGGGTGAGCTTTCTGTTCCGACGGCCGAACGGTACCCGTCGGGCAGGCGAACAGCCGGCGCCCGGCAGCCGGGTGGGGACGCGGCCGGCGGGGCCGACGTGCGGAACGGCCGGCCCCGCGAGTGCGGGACCGGCCGTCCTCCGTGCATGCTCCCCGCGCCGGGCGGGGTGCCGTCTACTTCACCGGCTCGGGCTCCGGGACGGTGGCCGTCTCGGAGCTGCCGCCGTCGTCACCGCCGCCGGGGGTCTTCACCGACTGCAACAGCAGCTGGGCGACGTCGACGACCTGGACGGACTCCTTCGCGGCGCCGTCGTTCTTCTTGCCGTTCACCGAGTCGGTGAGCATGACCAGGCAGAACGGGCAGGCGGTCGAGACGATGTCCGGGTTGAGGGCCAGGGCCTCGTCGACGCGTTCGTTGTTGACGCGCTTGCCGATCCGCTCCTCCATCCACATCCGGGCACCGCCGGCGCCGCAGCAGAAGCCGCGCTCCTTGTGCCGGTGCATCTCCTCGTTGCGGAGACCTGGGACGCGGCCGATGATCTCGCGCGGCGGGGTGTACACCTGGTTGTGCCGACCCAGGTAGCAGGGGTCGTGGTAGGTGATCAGGCCCTCGACCGGCGTGACCGGCACCAGCTTGCCCTCGTCGACGAGGTGCTGGAGCAGCTGGGTGTGGTGGATGACCTCGTAGTGCCCGCCGAGCTGCGGGTACTCGTTGGCGATGGTGTTGAAGCAGTGCGGGCAGGTCGCGACGATCTTCTTCTTGGCCACCGGCACAGTGACGCCCTCGTCCTCATCCTCGCCGAAGGCGGCGTTCAGCACGGCGACGTTCTCCTCGCCGAGCTGCTGGAAGAGGAACTCGTTGCCGAGCCGGCGGGCCGAGTCACCCGTGCACTTCTCGTCGCCGCCCATGATCGCGAAGTTGACGCCGGCCATGTGCAGCAGTTCGGCGAAGGCCTTGGTGGTCTTCTTGGCCCGGTCCTCCAGCGCGCCGGCGCAGCCGACCCAGTAGAGGTAGTCGACCTCGGTGAGGTCCTCGACGGTCTTGCCGACGACCGGCACCTGGAAGCCGGTCTCCTGCTCGATCTCCTTGGTCCACTCAAGCCGCTGCTTCTTGGCCAGGCCCCAGGGGTTGCCCTTCTTCTCCAGGTTCTTCAGCATCGTCCCGGCCTCGCTCGGGAAGGCGCTCTCGATCATGACCTGGTAGCGGCGCATGTCGAGGATGTGGTCGACGTGCTCGATGTCGACCGGGCACTGCTCCACGCACGCACCGCAGGTGGTGCAGGACCACAGCACGTCCGGGTCGATGACGCCGTTCTCCTCGGCGGTGCCGATCAGCGGGCGCTCCGCCTCGGCCAGCGCGCTCGCCGGCACGTCCTTGAGCTGCTCGGGCGTCGCCTTCTCCTCGCCCTCCATCGTCTTGCCGCCGCCGGCCAGCAGATAAGGGGCCTTGGCGTGCGCGTGGTCGCGCAGCGACGTGATCAGGAGCTTGGGCGAGAGCGGCTTGCCGGTGTTCCAGGCGGGGCACTGCGACTGGCAGCGACCGCACTCGGTGCAGGTGGAGAAGTCGAGAATGCCCTTCCAGGAGAAGTGCTCGACCTGGGAGACGCCGAACTTCGTCTCCTCGGCGTTCTCGTCCTCGTCGTCGTCGAAGGCCGTCTCGAAGTCGATGACCTTGCCGCCGGAGGTCATCGGCTGGAGCGCGCCCAGCGCGGTGCCGCCGCGGGCGTCGCGCTTGAACCAGATGTTGGGGAACGCCAGGAAGCGGTGCCAGGCCACGCCCATGTTGATGTTGAGGCTGACCGTGATCATCCAGATCATCGAGGTGCCGATCTTCACCATCGCCCAGAAGTAGACGAGGTTCTGCAGCGTGCCGAGGCTCATGCCGCTGAAGAGGGCCACCAGGGGGTACGAGGCGAAGTACGCGGGCCCGTAGGAGTCCACGCCGTGCAGCGCGCCCTCCAGGCCGCGCAGGACGATGATCGCCACGCCGATGGTGAGGATGACGTACTCGACGAAGTACGCCTGCCACGCCTTCGAGCCGGCGAAGCGGGACTTGCGGCCCGCGCGGGACGGCAGGTTCAGCAGCCGGATCACCATCAGGGTCCCGATGCCGACCACCGTCATCAGGCCGATGAACTCGATGTACATCTCGTACGGCAGGAAGCCGCCGATGAGCGGCAGCATCCAGTCGGCCTGGAAGAGCTGCCCGTACGCGTTGATCAGCGTCGGCGGCAGCGTGAGGAAGCCGATCGCCACGAACCAGTGGGCGACGCCGACCACGGCCCACTTGTTCATCCTGGTGTGACCCAGGAACTCCTTGATCAGGGTCGCGGTGCGCTGCTGCCAGTTGTCCGTGCGTGAACCGGCCGGCACGGGCTGGCCGAGTTTCACGAACCGGTAGATCTGGACGACGGCGCGAGCGATGAGCGCAACACCGACCGCAGTGAGGGCCAGCGTGACGATGATCGCGGCGAGTTGCATGACGGCTCCTCGAACCTGCCGGGGCGGTGCCTGCGAAAGCAAGCGTACTAAGCAGTAACTTATCCAGTCCGTACGAGACTACCCAGTATCCGCGCGACCCTGTACCGCGGCATGCGGTGATCTGCGTCGCTGAGGGTGGGCTTACCTCCACCCGATCCGCTACGCGCGCCCACGGTCCGCGCCCGCCCGCGTCCACCGCTCGCGCCCGGGCG
>NZ_BAAHCA010000024.1:1156-19258 GCF_054776295.1 Streptomyces sparsus | reverse complement strand
GTCCGCGAGCCGCCCCTCCCGGCCACCGCAGACCCCGCCCCGGCGAACCGCCACACCCCGCCGCCGGGCCCGCTCGGCCCTCGCCCACGCCGGTGAACCCGACCCCGCGCGATCCCGCAAACCCGTGCGGAGGCACCCCTCCGGAGCTGGTAATGTTCTACACGTCGCCGCCGAGAGCGGCCGCCTCGCCTCCGTAGCTCAGGGGATAGAGCACCGGGCTCCGGAGCCGTGTGCGCAGGTTCGAATCCTGCCGGGGGCACCCTGTATGAGGTGCCCAAAGACCCCGTCACCAGCGGAAACGCTGAGGCCGGGGTCTTCGCGTGTGTGCAGCCGGGTGCCGTTCTGAGCGGGCGTTTGCCAGTGATCACGTTGTAATAGCGTGTTGATCTTGAGCGTCTCCGCAGCAGGTCATCAGGCGTTTTCCGGGGTCTCGCGAAGCCCCGGGGCAGGCGCGGACGGACGGAGGCCCCAGAGTGATGCGGGACCTCCGTCCGTCCGTGTGGCTCGCTTCAGCTCGCGGTGTCGTCCTCCCCGAGCCCCAGCATGATGCGGTCGTTCATCTCCTGCTCCTGGCCGTCGATGCACTTGGCGTAGATCTTCAGCAGGACGTCCACCGAGTGGCCCGCCCGGGCGGCGACCTCTGGGGCAGGCACTCCCGAGTTGAGCCACTGGGAGACGCCGGCATGACGGAGGTCGTACGGCCGGAAGGCGAGGACCGACGACACCTGAGCCGGGGTGAGCGCAAGTTCCCGAGCCTGCTTCCATGCCCGCGAGTACGACGAGGCTGCGATCACGTTGCCCCGCTCGCTGGAGAACAGCCGCCCGTCCGTCGCCGTACCGAACTCGTTCAGGTGGTCTCGGAGCAGCTTCACGAGCGGAGGCGGGACAGGAACGATGCGCACCTCCCCCTGAGCCCGCTGCTTCAGCCCGCGCCGATCGTGCGCCTCACCGGAGTCGGTCCACGCCTTCCCGGCCGTGGGACGGGTCTCCGCCAGCTCGATGCGGCCCCAGCCCGCTGCCGGAAGCGTGCAGTCGGACCGGCGAAGGCCGAGTGCTTCACCCGGCCGCAGGGCCGCGTAGTACAGGCACCCGAAGAAGCCCCGCAGCCGTCGGCCGCTTGCCCGCTCGTAGCCGCCCACGTAGGTGAGCGCAGTCAGCAGCTCCCGAGCCTGCCGCGGATTGACCACCACCCGGCGGTCGACCTCCTGCACCGCCCGCTTGCCCCGTTTACGTCGGACCCGGCTCAGAGGGTTGGACGTGAGGTGCTCCAACTCCACGGCGAAGTCGAGCGCGTTGAAGACGACGGCCCGCCGACGCCGATAGGTCTGAGTGGCGGCGGGTTTGCCGTCCAGCTTCCTCCCCAGCCCGTCGATCAGGTCATGCACACGGGCGATCTCCTGTAGCTCGCCCACCGGAAGGGACGCTTTCTCGATCCACTGCACGGCAGAGCCGATGTCCGCTGGCCGCTCCTGCTTCCTGCGCGGTACGGGCAGGACGTGGGAGCGCAGTGCCCGACGCAGCACCTGCGGATCGGGGCGCCCCCGTCCCGGCTTGACGAGGACAGGCACGACCGTTGCCAGGGCATCCGTGATGCTGTCCCGCTGCTTGGCTGACGCCTCTGCCCAGCGGGCATCGACGTACTTGACGGCCAGGTCGAGAAAGGACGGCGCCGCTTTCCCACTACGCAGGGAGTCGGGCAGGCCCGTCACGGTGTCGAACGACTCGCCCTTGTCGAGCGCCCGCATGAGCTTGGCGCGGAACCGGTCGGCCAGAGCTTTGGTCTTGTGCGACTCGCTGAAGGGCTGACCGTCGACAACCCAGCGCACAAGGTACGTCGGCTTCTTGGTAGTTCTGTTGACCGAGAGCTTCCAGACGGAGACCTTGTAGGACTTCATGAGGCCGTCTCCTCCGCCCGGTCCTCCAACCAGTCGTTGAGCACGTCACGCCTGACCCGCAGCTCACCGTTCGGCAACCGGATGCACGCCGGGGCGAGGCGCAGTTCCCGCCAGCGGTAGAAGGTGCGCCGGGAGACGCCGCCGAGTTCGTCAAGCACCTGGCGCACGGTGAGCAGTTCGGTGCGACTACGTGCCACGGTGCTCACCGCCTTCCCGTACGGATGCGGCGATCAGTGCTTCGGCCGAGGTGTATCCGCGCCCGGCGTAGTGCCACTGGCCGACCGCGAAAGTGGGCCGCCCGTCGAGGCCGAGGGAGTCGCGTAACTGGGCGGCCCGGTGCTCTGTACGGGCATTGCGCAGAGCGGTGAGCGTGGTCGAGTACCGCCGTGACTTGGTGGAGAAGTGGCCGCGGTAGCCGAGCATGTGGGCCCAGCGCCGCAGTCCCAGATGTCCGAAGGGCGGGAGCCCGCCGAGCCACCAACATGTGGCGATCATGCGAAGGGTGTGCCTCCGGACGGGAAGCAGAGCGAGGTCCGAACCGTGCCGAAGCCGTACGGAGGACGCGCCGGCTGCCTCGGCTCCCTTGGTCGCGTACTTTGCGATGTACGCCGCCACGGCCTGCGAGGTGACCAGGCCGGCGGCGTCCGCTCCTGCGATCGGCCGCACATCCACCTGCCGCCCGAAGCGCAGCACCCGAGGCCCCACGATGTCTTCCCCCGCCGACCGGAGAGCGACGAGACCTGCTGCACGGGGGACAGCGTCAGCCAACAGCGACGGAGTCGCCCAGCACGGGGGAGGTGTGGCCGGCCCCTCCGGGCCGTCGAGGCGGATGACGGCATGGAAGTGAACCAGGCCGCGACGCTGGTACTCGGCAACCTTGGCGAAGCTCAGTCGGGCAGCCTCCGAGAACCCGGTGCGGCTCAGTCCGATGCGGCGGGCCAGCCCCCTGCGCAGTTCCAGGGTGAACCGGTGCCAGAGCTGACCCGACTGCGCCTGCCACAGGACCGCTCCCGCGTAGTCGTAGCAGCGCGGGCAGAGCGGCTCACCGAGCCGCGGATCGTCGTGGAGGTGCCGCAGGTGGCAGCCGAGCGCGACGCCGTGAGGACAGGACTCGCCGCCCTTTCGGGGACGGCAGGGCTGCGCCTGCCCGGACCGTTCGCGCCGGGTGTGCACCGGGCCGAAGCCCGGGGCGGTGAGCGTCGCGAACACCTGCGGATGAGTGACGACGCGCGAGCTCACTCCCTTACCGCCGACGAGCCCGGCCCGCAGGAGTTGGAAGGTGTCCGCGCGGTAGACCGCCGAGCAGGACGGACAAACGACGTGGCGCCGGTTTCCACAGGCGACCAGCAGCCGATCACCGGTCTCCTCCGAACCATGGCGATGCAGCACTTCACCGGTGGCACCGTCGACCAGAGCAGTGGTGCCGATGAGGCGCACCGGGTTCGTACACCCTCCGAGTCGGACGATGCGGCGCTGCCAGGAGTGGAAGCCCGGGCTCGATCCGCGCTCCACGAGGGCGCTGACACCCGGCGGCAACACGGTGGGAGTCTGCGAGTTGCTCACCGGCCACCTCCGAACGCCTCGCTCATCACCGCGGCGATGGCTTCCGTCCGGGTCTTGGCGCTGAAGCGGAGCGTCGGATCCGTCAACCAGAGCGCGGCTCCGTGGCCTGGACAGACATGCTGTTCACAGCCGTCCGAGTTGACGAGCACGACGTGTTCCCGGCCAGAGCACGTGGGTCGGGGCTCCTCGTGGAGTTCACAGTCCGGCCGTGGTGATTTGCGCGTGCGGGACGCGTTCGACAAGGTGGGCTTGCTCCTTTCACTGCTGATGTGGCGGATGGAGTAGGGCTCCGGCGGGGTCGGGTTTGGCGACTTCGCGCCCCGCTGGATGCCCGTTGATCGGGTGCTTTCGGGTTGGCCCCTCGTACGTCGAGCGGGCATGTGAGGCATCTCCTCTCCGGATGTGGATCAGAAGCGCAGTTGACCGAGCAGCGCGTTCACGCCGTCGATCGCGGTCTGTACGAACGGTGCTGCGGCGGTCTGTGCGATGAGGAAGCCGAAGGCTCCGCAGAGCAGGGCTTCCAGCCACCGCAGGTAGCGGATCTTGAGCAGGAAGCCGATCAGCAGGCCCAGCAGCAGTACGGCGGATACGGTCACGAGCACGGCGGTTCCTCCCTAGGCGCGCCGTCGAGGCGTTCGAGGTGCACCCGTGCTGGCCCCGACGGTTCGCAGACCGCCTCTGCCAGCGTCGGCAGGTCCGGCGTGAGGTGTGCGAAGGCCGCCGCGATCTCCTCAGCCCGCTGCTCGGTGATCAGGTGCGAGCGGGCCAGCTCCCAGCCGTCAGCGGAGGCGAGGACGGCTGTGCCCGCCTGGTCCGGGGAGATCGTCTGTGCGGCTTCCGTCGCGTCGGGATTGAGATCTCCGAGCGCCATCTCCGCCGTTCCGGAATCCGCGACGCGGTGGCAGACGCGTCCTCCCAGTTGGGCTCGCAGCGCGGTCACGCCGGTTCCGAGATCAGAGCCGACCCGCTGGCCGGCCACGACCAGGTGGACGCCCAGTGCCGCGCCGAGTTGGGCAAGCCGCACGAGAGCCGTTGCCGCGGCCTGCACTTCGTCACGCTCAGCGCGGTTGGCGACGAGGAACAGTTCCGCGATCTCGTCCACCAGGACGACGATGGGTACCGGCCGCAGTTTCTCCGGCAGGGCCCACACGTTGCGGACCCGATTGCGTCGGCACACCGCCATCCGGTCGAGCGTGAGATCCATCAACGCGTTGAGAAGGCGTACTGCACCAACGCGGTCGGTGGCGAGGGCGGACAGGCGCGGCCCGTACAGGGACAGTTCCATCCCGCCCTTGCAGTCGATGCCGACCAGCGCGACGCTTTGCGGAGCGAGTCCGGCGACCAGCGCATTCAGCAGCGTCGACTTACCGGAACGTGTCGCTCCGACGATCAGCCAGTGCGGGACGCGTCGCAGGTCGACGACCCAACGGGCACCAGACTCCAGGACGCCCACGGACGTGGCGAGCAGGCGTGGGGGATGGAGGCGACGCGGAGCGGTCTGCTGCTGGAGCGGATCCAGGACCAGAGCGGTCACGCGAACCGTGCCGGGCTTCACGAGCGTGATCCGGACGGCGTGTGCACCCCACTCCTGTGCCAACGCAGGCGCCGCGTCAACGAAGTCCTGCGGGACTTGGCCGGGCAGCAGCCGAACCGGCAACCAGAAGCCGTGCCGAGTTCGCCGCATCGCGCCGCGTCTCGGGACGCGCGGCATCGGGGGAGGGGAGCCGTTGAGGGCGAGCCTGGAAACGACGGTCAGCGCCGCCTTTCGACTCATGGCCAGACCGCAGCCGGCCATGAGAGGCCGCCAGGTACGCAGGACGCGTAAGCAAGCGATCGGGAAGCCGAGCCAGCGCCACCAGAGAAGCGGTGAGCGTCGCCGCAGCGCAGGGCCTGCCAGCATCAGGCCGGACACGGCCGCGACCAGCAGCAGCAGTGTCCAGCCGAGCCAGGGTGCCCCGGTAGAGGGAGCGGACGCCGCCGATATCACTGGCCGGCTCCCTTGCCACTGGACGACGGCGGAGCGGAGAGCGGCTTGATCTCGGTGGCGCGGAAGGCGACACCATGTCGTCCGTCCGTCTCCCACGGGGTGGCGTACAGGTCGCGAACCTGAACCGGCATGCCGTTCTGCACGCCGACTGGCTCGCCTGGAACGCTGACGGTGACCACGTCCGCCGACGTACCGGCCATCAAGCACAGGCCGACCTGGTAGAGGGTCTGGCCGGTCTCGCGGTCGATGCGCAGTTGGCCGGTCTCCCGGTTCGCGACACGCGGCTTGGGCGGCACTGCGCAGATGATCCCGGTGAACTTCGCGGTGTCGATCGGTAGGGCTACCACTGATGAACTCCTCTGTGTCTGTGAGCCCGTAGGCACTTCCTACGGGCTGGCTTCCACCCGTAGTACGAGCGCGTCCAAGAGGGAGACCCGAAGTACGGGTTGTCAAGCGCCGTGAAGTGGGGGACGCTGTGAGCTGCCCACGAACGTGGGCACGCTGGCCAAGTCCGGCCAGGCAGAGCCGTCAGCGCGTCACGGAGGCCACGCGATGCCCATCGACAAGCCCAAGCCCCGATACAGGCAGATCGCGGAGAGCTTGCGTCAAGGCATCCTGGACGGCACCTACTCCACAGGGCAGCCGCTCCCGTCCGAAGAGTCGCTGGCCAAGCGATTCGGAGTCACTCGCCCCACCGTGCGACAGGGCATCGCGGAACTCCGGGCGAGCGGTCTGGTCGAAGTGATGATGGGGCGCGGCATGTTCGTCCGGTCACCCCACGGGCGGCCCAGCCTCACTCAGCGGCGTGGTGTACGTCGTGCAGCAGACGGGCGCTACAGCGAGGCGGACGGCATGCGCTGGGAGGACGCCGAAGAGCCCATTGCGACGCGTACGGATGCGCCGCTCGCACTGGCCGACCTGCTGCGCATCCCACCGGGCGAACCGATGTACACCTACGACGCGCTCCAGACGGCCGACCGCGGACGCCTACGTCAACTCCGGCGCACGTACATCCCGTTCTCGGTGCTCATCGATACGCCGTTCGAGGAGAAGGCCCCGCCGGCGGCCCCGTTCCTCTACGAGGCGCTGAGCGACCTCGGCCACGAGCTGCACTTCACGGAGTACGTCCGCGCTCGGATGCCCCTCCCGGACCAGGCCCAGGCCCTGCGTCTACCGGACGGCGTACCGCTCCTGCACATCCTCCGCGTCACCCTCAACGCGGACGAGAGGCCGCTCGCCCTGGAGGAGTTCCGCGTACCGGGCGACGACCTGGAGCTCTCTTACCCCCTGTGAGGGTCGGGTTCCCTGGCTCAAACCTTCTCTACGTCTTCAAGCACCCGGCTGCGCTCCGCTCCGCCGGGCGCGCTTCCCGGCTCTGGCTGCGCCCGCGCTCCTGCCTTCGGCCCGCTCGGCGCTGCCGCCGCCGACGCGCGCCCACAACTGGATAGGCCCGGAGGGCATGAGACGAGAACCAAGCCCGCAACTGCAAGAGGATGCCTCCGGCGGGGGCGCTCAGACTCCGGGATGGACGGGGCGCCGTTCGCGAGTGTCGGCCGAAGCGTGGCGGGGCGTCGGGGGACTCTCATCCCGACCACCGTCAACCCAGGCAGAGCCGAGCAGCCGCGGCCCAGGGCGTCAAGGTCGTTCGTACAGTGGCGCGCTCCACCTTGACGCCCTGAACCACGCCCGCTCCACGGTGTGTGGGTCGAAGGCGGACGGGATGGGAGCCGGGGTACGTGGGGCGAGTCTATGAACGAACCGCTGCAGGCAGGCGTGGTTGCACAGCCCGCTAACGGCCCCGAACTCCGCCTGCCCCGGGCACAAGCTTCGCCCGCGGGAGTCTTGAATCACCCAGGTTCACAAGACAGGGCGTGGCATGATCGTGTATGGGTCAGTCGGCTAGCCTGGCAGGGTTTCCAACACGCGCATGGGGATGAATCATGACAAACGGCGATTTGCTGATCACGCCAGACGAACAAGCTGCGGCAGAACAGCAGATCGTCGAGCAGTCCAAGCGCATCGACTTCTACATCACCGAGTACACCGTAGAGATTCTCGCAAGCAAGATGCGCGCTGGCGAGTACATCGTCCCCCGGTACCAGCGCGCCTTCACCTGGGAGGCCGAGCGTAAGTCGAAGTTCATCGAGTCGGTAATCATGGGCCTTCCAATTCCTTTCGTTTTCTTTTGGGAGATGCCTGATGGAAAGCTGGAAGTGGTGGACGGATCTCAGCGGTTGCGGACCCTGGAAGAGTTCATTCTTGGAGATTTCCGCCTGGGGGACCTCGATCAGCTGTCCTACATCTCTGGCTTTAAGTTCACCGACCTCCCCGAATCTCGTCAGCGAAAAATCAAAAATAAGTCCATCCGCGGCATCGTATTGAACGAATACGCCGACGAGTCCGCCCGCTTGGATATGTTTGAGCGAATCAACACCGGAAGCAAGATTGCTAATAAAGCAGAAATCCGCCGTGGCGCACTCGCTGGCCCGTTCCTTGATCTCGTAATTGAGCTTGCTGATGACCCATTGTTCAAGAATCTCGCACCCATCAGTGACAAGCTCAAGGATGAGCGCGGGTACGATGAACTTGTTACTAGGTTTTTCGCCTACGGTGACGGTTTGCAGGAGTATAAGGATCGCCCCGCTGACTTCATCTTCCAATACGCGAAGAAGATGAACCGCGCATTCGCAACGGACGCCAGCTTGGCTATCTCGTACACTAGGCGCTTTCGTGAAACTATGGAATTCATTGACAGGGTTTTCCCCCATGGATTCAGGAAGACTCCCAACGGCAAGGCGACACCACGAGCCCGTTATGAATCCATTGCGCTCGGCTCCTACCAGGCGCTGCTCGATCGACCCGAAATTCGGGACTTCAGTCGGGAACGCTTCAATGTTCTGGAGTGGACTCAGGGCGATGAATTCATGGAGAAGACCGGTTCCGACGGCGCCAATGCGCGCGCCCGCCTTGAGGGGCGCATCGAATTCGTGCGAGCCCGCCTGGTCAACGCATGAGCACTTCGGATCTTATCCCGTTCTTCGAGGAACGCTCTAGTGAAGTAGAGAGCTACATCGACTTCCTAGAAAAAATCGAAGAGGCAACCCGAGAGGGTGTACCTCGCATCGCTAATTCGGATTACCCGATCACGGCGAAGCAGCAGAAGATTCTCTATTCCAGCGTCTATCTGCAGCTGTACAATCTCGTGGAAGCCACCATGGCGAGATGTGTTTCGGAAATAACAGAGGCAGCAGCCAATTCCGGACAGTGGCAGCCCCATGAGCTGAACGAAGCCCTCTTGCGAGAGTGGGTGCGGGCGATGGCTCGTACTCACTCAGACATGTCAGCGGAAAGCCGCCTTAAGTATGCCCTGGAAATGAGTGCTCATATCGTACAGAAAATACCGGTGCTGCCCTTCAAGATTGACGTGGGCGGCGGGGGTAACTGGGACGATGAGGTAATCTACAAGATGGCCGAACGCCTGGGGTGCACCTTGACCCTCACGCCCCCGACCCAAACCAGCGTCAAGCGCAAGAAGCGGGATGGGCTCGGGCCCCTGCAGCTCGTGAAGAACCGCAGGAACGGACTGGCTCACGGATCCATTTCCTTCGTTGACTGCGCTGACGGGGTGCTGGTGAGTGAACTTCGCGAGATGTCGCAGAGCGTGGAGGCTTACCTACGCGAAGTGATGTCATGTTTTGCAAGCTACATTGATTCACACTACTTCCTCCGGCCCGATAGTAGGCCAAACGGTGATACGACATGAGTAACGAGAATCCCCCCGAGATCTCTGCGGTTGACCTTTTTTGCGGCGTGGGAGGCCTTACCCACGGCCTTATCCAAAGTGGCATCAATGTCACCGCTGGCGTCGACCTGGATCCGCACTGTCGTTTCCCCTTTGAGGTCAATAACTCTGCGCCTTTCATTGAGCGTGACGTGAAGGACCTGACGGCCGATGAACTGAAACCCTTCCTGTTCAGCGGCAAGTACTCCCTCCTCGCGGGGTGCGCACCATGTCAGCCGTTCTCGACTTACAGTCAGAGCGGGCGCAGCAAGAAGCGAGGAATGGACTGGCGACTTGTGCTCAATTTTGGCTCAATGGTTCGAGAGCTGCAGCCAGACCTTGTAACTATGGAGAATGTGCCGCAGCTGACCGATCATCAGGTTTTCACAGAATTCCTGGACTCCCTGGAAGGATATTCCGTTTCTTGGTCGGTTGTAGAGTGTGCAAAAATTGGAATTCCGCAATCTCGTAAGCGCCTAGTTCTTCTCGCATCGAAGCTGGGAAATCACGGACTTGACCTCAGTACGCATTTCACCGATAAGCCCAAAACTGTCCGGCAGGAGATCGGAAAGCTCCCTGCGATTGCAGCCGGTGAGCAACATCCGAAGGACAGGCTTCATGCAGCCTCATCTCTCAGTGAAATTAATATGCGCCGTATGAAGTCTTCCAAGCCTGGCGGAACATGGCGGGACTGGGATCCAGAACTGATTGCGGCTTGCCACAAAAAGACGTCAGGATCAACGTATCCAAGCGTTTACGGTCGGATGGAGTGGGATGCGCCGGCGCCCACAATCACAACCCAATGTTTTGGTTATGGAAACGGGCGTTTTGGTCATCCGACACAGGATCGAGCGATCTCTCTGCGAGAGGCCGCCATGCTGCAAACATTTCCGAGAAGCTACAAGTTTTTGAAGCAGGGAGAGCAGGTGACCTTCAGTCGCCTAGGAAGGTTGATTGGGAATGCTGTCCCAGTACGGCTGGGCGAAGTCATCGGAAAATGCCTCGTTGATCACGTGAGTTCGTGTGAACGTGGCGACATTGGCCTGCCCGATGCCCGTTCACTGCAAGAGCCAGCGCGCCTTTTCTAAAGAGACTCGATAGCAAATCGTATGTCTCCATATCGACGCAGCCTGTATGGCCACTACTGGCCAGGGGTCACTAAAACTGGTGGTGCGGCCGTCCGCAGGGCCGTCTCTGGGGCTTCTAGAAAACACCGATACATCAGCCACAGACGATCGATGACGGCCCCTCCCCAGAATCGCAGGGCCGTTAGAAGACGAGACCTCGTCGGCACACCCTGGACGCGCGCCACAACCAAGTCGCTTCGGGACGAAGAGTTCAGCACTCAACGTCATGCCTGAACCGTGCCCGGAGGGGCGGTCAGCGACGGTACATAGCGGGCGTTGAAAGGAAGCTCTGAGAGCTCGTAACGCGATCATGGTTGGGCCTCCTTGAGGCGTCGCCAGCAGATGAGGCTGCAAGCGAGGGAGACGAAGGCGTCATGGAATTTGGTGCGTCGTTCCCAGCGGACCGCGAGGCGCTTGAAGTGATGGAGCAGGGCGAAGGTCAGCTCAACGACGTAGCGGAGCTTGCCCATGTCTTCGATGTTCGGGACCCCTTGCGGGAGATGACGGGAAGGATTCGTCGCTTGCGGAGCGCGTCACGGTTGGGGTTGGAGTCGTAACCCTTGTCGCCGAGCAGGGCTGCGGGACGTCTGCGGGGACGGCCGGAGCGGCCGGCGACGGCCGGGATGCCGTCGACCAGGGCGAGGGTCTGGGTGACGTCGTTGACGTTGGCCGCGGTGGTGATGACCTTGAACGGGGTGCCGCGTCCGTCGCAATCAAGTGGTGTTTGCTGCCCGTCTTACGCCGGTCGGCCGGTGACGGACCGGTGTCGGCACCCCCTTTTTTTCGCGCGGAGGTGGGAGCCGTCCACGCAGGCCCGCGACCAGTCGAGTTCGCCCGCCGCGTGCAGTTCGGCGAGCAGGATGCGGTGGAGTTGGTCGAAGACGCCTGCCTTTTGCCCAGCGGTCCAGGCGCCGCCAGCAGGTCTGTCCCGAGCCGAACCCCAGCTCTAGCGGCAGCAGTTGCCAGGCTATGTCGTTGTGCAGGACGAACAGGATGCCCTGCAGGCACAGCCGGTCCGCTACCGGCTGCAACCTCGGCGCCTTCTCCGGCCAGGGCGGCAGCAGCGGCTCGATCAACGCCCACAGTCGTCGTCCACGATCCACGGCCGAGTGCTCACACCCTCACGCCCGACCAGACCACCTCAACAAGATCGTGTTACGAGCTCTTATTAACGGCGATCGTTGCGTGACGTGGAGCCGGCGCTCCACATACCTCCGCTCGTAGTTCTGCCACGAGGCCTGTGGCGACGAGCCGGGCGAGGAGGGCGGCGGCTTCGCTGTTGATCGTGCCGAGCGTGACGACTCCCTCACCATCGACGTTGACGTCTGCCCGGAGGCCGGGGAAGTCGGCCGCGAGACCCAGATCTTCGAGCGTGGCCGCGAGTGCGGACGCTGCTTGTCTGCCTTCCGCCCAGCCCCGTACGTACGGCACGTCTGGGGAGAGTTGCTCGGCGCGCTTGCGGCAGACGCCGCGGGGGTCCGTCATGGTGACTCACTCTCCGGGGGGATCTCGTTGAGTGCTTTCGTCAGGGCGAAGCGGAGCAGTTCTGCGAGTCGTTCTGCCGTTTCCGGTGACACACGGCCGAGGTCGATGAAGCCTTGCCCGAAGGCGTTGAGATCTGCCCGCAGGTACGGGAATTGGTCTTGCAGGCCAGCTGCGGTCAGGACGTTTCGCAGTGAGGAGACGGCGTTGCGCGCTGCGTACCATTCGTGGCTGTCGATGGGAAACCAGCTTGCGGCATCCGACGTTGGCTCGTGATCACCAGGCACGGGTCGCCTCCGGCCCGAGGCGCTCGGGTCGCGCGTGTTCCTGCCCGTACCGGTCAGCGCGAGAGACGAGGGTGGAAGCTGCCACGAACATGGCTGCCAGGGCGGCAACGCGCGCGGGGTTGGCCTCCGGCCGGCGCATCGGGGCTCGCAACCAGGTGTGCCGGTCCCCGCTCAGCGGCATCGGTCCAGGGACGACGAGGAACGACCCCTCGGAGAGGTAGCGGTACTGCGGGGGATCGTGGGTCTCCCCCTGGACCATGCCTCGGAATCTGCCCAGAGACTTGGACGGCAAGAAGAAGCCGACACACCGTGATCCCCAGTCGACCGCCACCGGGCCCAGAGGCATGCAGCGCCGGTCGAGCTGGTCGAACGTCTCCAGGCCGACGCGCTGTTCCACGACCACGACATCAAAGAGCCGGCCAGTCGGCAGCGTGTAGGGGCGGCGGGGATCGTCGGCCCACTGGGATCGGCAGTCGGCCGGATCGTCAGCAGCTGCGGAGAGCCACTGCACACCGCGGCGGGTCATCATCTGCACCGGAGTCCACCTTGATTCGGTCCTCGAACGGCCGGTTGGCCGCCATGGATCGAGCATCTTCCGGGGACCCGTGGGCTGGGCAGATGACGCCAGGTGACGAGAGGGGACACAGGCCACGCTTCACGCGTCACCTCAAGTCACCCCAGGGCTCTACTGCGCGTTCGGCCGACTCGTTCCCTGTGAGTCGTCGACTCCGTACAGTCATCAATGACGGGAGCACCCAAAGCCGGGGCAGGGTGATGAGGACGAAGCCGGTACAAGAGACGGGTTCGCAGATTCGTGCAGCTCGTAAGGAGCGTGGCTGGGGACAGTTGCGTCTCGTGAGCGAGATGCGCCGCGTGGCTGTGCGGCAAGGCGAAGCACTGCCGACCGACGCCAGCGTGAAGCGCCGCCTTGCGAGTTGGGAGAACGGGCACAGCACACCGGACGAGTTCTACGGGCGGTTGCTCGCGGAAGCGCTCGGACGGAGTCCGGCCGAGTTGTACCTTGCTCCGGTGGACGAGGCGCAACTGCCGCCTGCACCCGGATATCCATCGAGCCCTGATGCGGCGATTGACGCCGTGGGTGAGCTGTGGCGGTCCGACTTACGTGACCATGAGCCCCTGATCCGCTCGCAGCCGTCGGAACCGGCGTGGGATGAAGCCTCTGTTCGCTGGTTGGTAGCGCCTGAGCCCGCGCGGCTGCCGGAGCGGTGAAGCGGCGGCCCACGGGTGGGACTGGCCGATGTTGCCGCCGTCAAGACGACGAGCGACATGTTCGCTCAGCTTGATGATCGATTCGGGGGCGAACATGCACGGCACGCACTCATCCAATATCTGAGCCGCGATGTGGCGGCATTACTCGCCGGCCAATACACCGAGTCGGTAGGTAGGGCACTGTTTGCGACGGTTGCCGAGTCGACGCTGCTTGCCGCTTGGATGTCCTACGACGCGGGGCGCCACGGACTCGCCCAGCGGTACTTCGTTCAGGCTCTGCGCCTGGCCCAGGACGGAGGAGACCGGCGCCTTGCCGGCAGCATCCTGTCGGCGATGAGCCACCAGGCCACGTACCTGGGCCGGTACACCCATGCCGCCACGTTGGCTCGTGCAGCCCGTATGGGGATCTCCGGTGTGGCAACGCCGACGCTCAATGCCCAGTTCCACGCCATGGAGGCCCGCGCACTCGCCCGGACCGGTGACCACCGCGCGTGCGAGTTGGCACTCTCGGAGGCGACTCGTGCGCTGGACAGCCGCAACAACAGCGACGAGCCGGAGTGGATCACGTACTTCGACGACGCTGAGTGTGCTGCGGAAGCCGCGCACTGCTTCCGAGACGTCGACCACGCTCGCCGGGCCGTCGAGCACGCAGCGAACGCCATGAGCGGCACCCACGTCCGGAGCGACTTCTTCGCAACGGTCGTGCTGGCCGACGCCCACGTCCGGGCAGGAGATATCGAAGAGGGATGCAGGGTGGCGCTCGATGCTCTCGATCTCGGCGCCCAACTGAAGTCAGCCCGCTGCGTCGGCTACCTCAGGGAGTTCCGCCAACGGCTTGCAACGGCCGGGCAGGCAAGGGTGCTGGAGGACTTCCACGAGCAGGCAGCGGAGCACCGCATGTGGCTGGCCGCCGATGCCAAGGCCGCCCAGTAGTCGACGTCAGAACGGCTGCCAGTCGCGCCGGCTGCCGTCCGTACGCAAGGACTGGAGGCGGCGGGCGAATTCTTCGGCAGACCGGGCATCGGTGCTGACCTTGTGGCCCAGCCAGATCGTCATCATCAACTCACGCAGGTCGGCCAGAGCCGAGTAGCCCGGCCAGTTCAACAGGTCGAAGCCGTAGTGGAAGACGAAGGACTCGTACTCTGCCTGGGTATGCCAGCCGAAGCGCTCGTAGTAGAGCGCGGTGAGCACAAGATCCCACTCCCGTTGCGCGAGAGCGAAGCCGTCCAGGTCGATGAGAATCGCGCGTCCGCTGTGGTTCCGGAGGGCGTTGCCGACGTTGGCGTCTCCGTGGATCATGCCGAACGGGAGAACGAAGTCCAGCTTGTCGTACTCCTTGAGCAGGTCGGTAGCGCGCTGTTCCAGGAACGTCCGGTCCTCCGCGGAGACGCCGTCGAGACCCCGGAGGGACTGCCACGTCTTGGCGGCAGGGTCGAAGTAGGGGAGCCGCAACGACTCGGGTTCTTCCAGCCAGTGCAGGCGCCGCAGCAGGTCCGCCAGTTCGTCCAGGCGCGCGTACTCCTCGCGATCCTGCGCGTTCTCCCAGAAGGTGACGACCCGGCCGCCGACGAGTAAGGGCTGCTGCACGTCCGCAAGGGCACGCGTGGCGGGGAAGTCCTCGGCGGCCAGCCAGCGGGCGACTCGCACTGCCCGGGTCATCTGCTCCTTGACCGACACGTCTCGGGCGATGCGCACGATCACGGGTGCGGTGTCGAGTCGGTAGACGGCGTTCGAACCGAGGCGTAGCAACTGGGCGCCTGCCGCATCGAGGCCGGTCGAACGACATGCCTCCGCCAGCACGGCTTCCGCGCTTTCGGCCGTGAACTCTGCCTCGCTGTCACGTTCGTCATCGCCCCGGACCATGCAACCGACGCTACCGCCCGCGAGCCGGAGCCGACAGGCGATGTACGTAGTAATGGCGTGATGATCATGCCCGCATGGCTCGACGAAGCCGGTTGCGCCGCAGGTCAGCCTCCCGTGAGCAGCGTGGCTCACCTGGGCTCCGGAGCCGTGTGCGCAGGTTCGAATCCTGCCGGGGGCACCCTGTATGAGGTGCCCAAAGACCCCGTCACCAGCGGAAACGCTGAGGCCGGGGTCTTCGCGTGTGTGCAGAGAGCGGGTGTGCGTGGGCAGCGCCCGCTGACGCCTGTGGCACCAGGTAGTACACGGTGCACCGATGCGTATCGTGGTCGGCATGGCAGCACAGCCCGAGATCAGGGACTCGACGATCTGCTCACCGCCGTTCCCGTCACTCGCCCGGTCCTACCTCACGGTCGGTAGATGACTTGCCCGGGCCGTGACAGACCGGCCGCCGACACCGCCGAAGCTCGCGGTGGCCCTTCCGGGTTGTCCGCCCATGTCGCCGCGGCCGTCGCCCGACAGGTCGAGCGGGACAACCTCAACGAACTCATCACGGTCGCGGAGGCCGGGCACGGCGCCAGTCACCGACGACGAGATCCGGGCTCTGCGCGACCAACTCCACCGCGTCCGGGAGCAATAGCTCCAGGGCGGGTCCAAGGCCGGGTGACCCCTCCACAGCGGTCGTCCTCGGTGACACCTTGGTCCTCGACGCGGCAATCCGGGGCTGGAAGTGGTCCACCCCCGGATCAACCGCCCGGCCTTGGAGTGGACCCTCTCCCGCCTCGTCGTCGAACCGGTCACCGAGCCTGTTGCCCGTCACGCCAGCGCCCTCCTCGCCGACGCCGGTCTGCACGGCCACAAGTCCGCGATCGACGCCATGCTCGGCGCCACCGCCCTTGCCGCCCCCGGGCCTGTCACCGTTCTCACCTCTGACCCTGAGGACCTCACCGCGCTCTGCCGGGGGCGCGTCACCGTCATCAAGATCTGACGGGTCACCACGTGCCCGAGAGGTCACAGTGGACAAGCTGCCCTCAGGACCAAGGTGCCGAGCGGAAGGCAGTACCCGGTGGCCGAACAGCGCCCCGGCACGGCCGGAAGGCGCTCAGCGGCCGATGGCGCAGGCGTCGCCGTTGAGCGTGAACCGTGGGGGCGGTGCCGCGTCGCCGGTGTGGTCGACGAGGTAGCCGAGGGTGATGCTCGCGCCGGGAGCGAGCGTGGAGTTGTGCGAGGCGTTGGTGGCCGTGATCGTGTTGCTGCCCTGGGTGAGGTCCGTGTTCCAGTCGGAGATGACGGTCTGTCCGAGGGGCAGCGGGAACTCCAGCGTCCAGCCGTTGATCGGGGTGCTGCCGGTGTTGGTGAGCGTGAGGTCGACCGTCGTGCCGGTGTTCCAGCTCCGCACGGTGCGGTCCACGCGGCAGGTGGGTTCCTCCTGTGTGAAGGACACGCGGTGCAGGCCGCCGGGCAGGTCGTTGACCGCGTAGAACTCCCCGTCGACGGTCGTGCCGATCGACGTCACCTGGGTGGGCATCTCCCCGATCTCGGCCTGCTCGTAGCCGCCTTCGCCGTCGGGGCGCAGCGCCCAGATCGTGGACGAGCAGTAGTCGGTGGCGATGTACGTGCCACCGGCGAGGTCGGCGTACCGCTGACCCCGGTAGACGTGGCCGCCGATGACCGAGCAGCCGCCGGTGTAGGGGGAGTAGGTGAAGACCGGCTCGGTGTACTGCTCGCCGGGGGCGCAGTCGCCGCCGGCGAACCTCTCCAGGCCCTCGTAGCAGGACCAGCCGAGGTTCAGCCCTCCCTGGCCGGACGGGAGGTGGTTGATCTCCTCCCATCGGCCCTGGCCGACGTCGCCGATCCACATCGAGCCGTCGGCGCTGTCGAAGGAGAACCGCCACGGGTTGCGCAGGCCGTACAGCCAGATCTCCGCACGGGCGCCGGGCGTGTCCACGAAGGGGTTGTCGTCGGGCACGCAGTAGGGGAGCCGGCCGCAGCTGCGGTCCACGTCGATGCGCATGATCTTGCCCAGCAGGGTGTCCAGTCGCTCCCCGGCGCCGAAGGGGTCCCCGGAGCCGCCGCCGTCACCGATGCTCCAGTACAGGTGGCCGTCGGGGCCGAACGCGAGCTGGCCGCCGTTGTGGTTGCTGTACTCGGCGTGCGGTTGGGAGAGCAGGGGCTCCAGGCGGGACTCGTCCAGCCGGTAGCGGGCGAGGGTGACCGCGCCGTCGGGCAGCGCCGTGTACGCCAGGTACAGGCTCTGGCTGTCGGCGAAGTCGGGTGGGAGGGCGATGCCGAGCAGGCCGCGCTCGTTGCCCGACTCGTCCACGGCCGACGTGATGTCGATGAGCGGGTCCCGCTCCAGGCCGGTGTCCGGGTGGTAGACGCGCACGGTGCCGGACTTCTCGATGACGAACAACCGGTCCGTGCCGTCGTCGGGAGCGACCACACCGGTGGGTCGTCTCAGCCCGGAGGCGACCTGGGTGGTGGTCGCGCGGAGGGACGGGAGCGGGACGGACGAGGCGTCCGCCGCCGCGTCGGTCGGCGTGGCGCCCGCCCTTGCGGGCGGGGCCGCCGCGGAGGACTGGGCCGCGGCGGAGGACTGGGCCGCGGCGGCGGGCAACGAGATGAGCGTGGTCAGCAGGACGGTCAGCAGGAGCTGTCCGGTCCGGCGGCGTCGTGGCATGTCGGCTCCAGAGGTGGGGACGCCTGCACGGCGTGGTGTGGCGCGAGCGGTTCGCATACGGGCGGTACGCGCGCCCGGTGGCGTGTCCCGGGCGGACACGCTTGTCGCGGCGGACGCCACCCCTCGGTGCCGGCCGGGCAGGCCCCGCGACGGTCGGGCGGCGCGTCGGTATGTCGAGGCACGGGCGCGGGGGGGGGGGGGGGGGGGGGG
>NZ_BAAHCA010000024.1:0-1104 GCF_054776295.1 Streptomyces sparsus | reverse complement strand
CCGCCGGACGGCGTCGCGTCCGGCGGGACGGCCCGGTGTGCGGCGAGGTCAGTTGAAGTTCACGTCGCTGCACAGGAAGTACGTCTGGTCCATGTGCGAGGCCTGCCAAATCGTGTAGACGACATGGCGACCGCTGTATCCGGACGTGCTCACGGGGATCGAGTAGTTCTGGCTGGGCCCGTAGCTGCCGGTGCTGGCGACCAGTTCGAGGTCGCTCCAGCGCATCGGTTGGGTGGTGGGGTCGAAGCCCTGCCGGGTGACGTAGACCCGGAAGTAGTCCGCGCCGTGACTGGCCTGGTCGTACAGCTCGACGGTGAAGTCGTCGGAGACGTCGGTGGTCTTCCAGGCGCCCACGGTGTCCATCGAGTTGTAGCGGCCGCCCTCGGTGCGGCCACCGCTGCACAGCTGGCCGTCGGGGACGACTGCCTGGAAGTTGCCGTTGGAGCCGTTGCGGTACAGGCCGTTCCAGTTCCACATGGCGTTGGGGTTGTCCTGCCATGCCTGCCAGCACATGGGGTCCTGCTGGGCCATGGCCGGGTTCTGGAAGTCACTGCCCCAGCGCTGCCAGCAGTCGTAGCTGCGCGATGCCGGGTCGACGACCGATCCGTGGGCCACGGCGGTGCCGCTCCAGGGGACCAGGCTGAGGAGTACCGCGGCGAGGATGCCCAGAACGAGCGTCAACGGGCGTTGCCTGCCTATGGCATGCATATGACAATTCACGATCTTCTTCTTCCGGTGGGGGGAGGCCGGGGTCCCGGCCGGGGTGTCGACTGCGTGGGAGCGCTCCCGCAATTCCAGATTGCGCGCCGTGAAACGAACCGGCAACGCGCGTTTGCGCCACTTCGGAGACGCCTGCACGAACGACGGGGGATCGGCGTTCCATGGGTTGTCAAAGGTGTCGGGGGGATCCCGCAGTCGCGGCCCAGGCGGGTGGGTGGAGAGTGCTCCCCTACTCCTGCACGGGCAGATGGGAGGGCCTGCGGGGCCGCGCGGCGCCCCTGTGCGGCGCGTCTTTCAGCCCCGCGGCGTTGGCGGCGCTGCTCGGCGGGCTCGCCCCGGCCCTGACCGGGCAGAACAGCGCGCGGACGCACGGTGTGACGGTGA
>NZ_BAAHCA010000023.1:0-19327 GCF_054776295.1 Streptomyces sparsus | reverse complement strand
ACGCCGCCGGGCCGGGTACAGCGTTGGGCGGGGCCTCGGCGCGGCAGCCGTCAGTCCGTTACGCGAGAGGGACCGGGCCGTTACCGCGAGCCGGGCTCAGGGTGGTCCGGCGCGGTGCGGGGCGGTCCGGGGCGGGCAGCGACCGGACGTGGACGGCTCAGTCGGGCGGCGCGGCGGTGAGGTCCACCTCGACCGGTTGACCTGGGAAGCGGAGTGGGGCGACGCCCAGGAGCGTGCCGGCGGAGGTGAAGGCCGGCCCGAGGGCGGAGGCGGTGAGAACGATGTCAGGTGTCGGCCGGCACGCCTCCGTCGCCGGATCGCACGTGGATCGCCGCACGCACCACGTGTTCCGTCCCGTACGGCGTGCCCTGCCCACCGCTACCCGGCGTGTGTCCGGGGCAGCGAGAGCGGCGAAAGCTGTTTCGACGGCCTCCGGATACGCCTGGGGTTTCCTGTGGCCGGCCAGTGCCCGCCAGGCGCCGGACAGGTCCGGGGTCCCACCCCTCGCGACGGGTTGATCAGTCCTGCGCCATGTTCGCCGCGGTCACATTCTCGATCACGTGGCCGAGCTTGGTCTTGGCCCGGGTCAGGTCCTGGATGCGTGCGGCGATGCGCTCGCGTTCGATGATGAGCTGGTCGAGCATGGCGGGGGTCGCGACGCCGGTGCTCACGCACGGCAGGAGTTCGACGACGGTGCGGCTGGAGAGGCCGGCCGCGAAGAGGTCCTGGATGAGCTGGACCCGCTCCAGGGCTTCGTCGGGATAGTCACGCTGCCCGCCGGGCGTCCGCGCCGATTCCAGGAGCCGCTGTTCCTCGTAGTAGCGCAGGGCCCGCACGCTGACCCCTGACCGCCTGGCAAGCTGTCCGATGCGCATGACGCAGGTCACTCCCTCCCGCTCATACCTCACGTTGACGTCAGGTTTAGGTTAGCAGTACCGGCTCCGGGGGCGGCCCGGTGATCCCTCGTGGCGGCGCAGCCCCCCACACTCGCCTCCGCCCGCTCGGCGATCTCACCCATGCGCGCCCGCTTTCCTTCGGCCGGCGGCAGTTGCGGCTTGCACCTCACGTCAACGTCAGGTTCTAGGGTGACGAGCGTCGGATGAACACGTCATCCGGCCCGTCGAAGTAAGGCAGACCATTATGCGCGCAGCCCGGTTCCACGAATACGGCGGAGCGGAGAGCCTGGTGATCGAGCAGGCCCCCGACCCGCACCCCGGAGTTGGTGAGATCCGTGTCCGCGTCGCGGCGGCCAGCGTCAATCCCATCGACTGGAAGCTGCGCGACGGCGCCCTGCGGCAGCTGATTCCCCTGGAGCTACCCGCCATTCCCGGGCGCGACGCCGCCGGGGTGGTCGACGAGATCGGTGACGGAGTGCAGGGGGTGAGCATCGGCGACCGCGTCTTCGGGCTGGGCGGTGTCACCGGCGCAACCGCGGAGCTGGTCATCCTCTCGGCCTGGGCCCACGCCCCCGCCACGTGGAACGACGAGCAGGCCGCGGGCGCCGGTCTCGCGTCCGTGACGGCGATGCGCGGCCTGAACGCGCTCGGCTCCCTCGCGGGGCGCACCCTTCTCGTCGAGGGTGCCGCCGGTGGCGTGGGCAGCGCTGCGGTCGAGATCGCGGTAGCGCAAGGTGCCACCGTGATCGGCACAGCCAGTGAACGCAACCACGAGTTCCTCACCGCACTCGGTGCCGTTCCCACCACCTACGGCCCTGGCCTCGCGCAGCGTCTGTCCGCTCTCGCCCCGCGCGGAGCCGACATCGCGCTCGACACCGCGGCCTCCGGATCGCTGGACGACCTCGTCGCGATCACAGGTGACCCGACCCGCGTCGCGACGGTCGCCGACCATGCGCGCGGGCAGCGCCTGGGCACGCATGTGGTCAACGCGGAGAACGATTCCACCCTCCTGTCCGCGGCTGCGGAACTGGGCCGGCAAGGCCGCTACACACCCCGTATCGAACAGGCCTACCCCCTGGAGCGGACCGCCGACGCCCACGCGCACGCCGAGCGTGGGCGCACCCGAGGAAAGGTCGTGATCTGCATCTGAACAGGCCGATCGGTGTCTGTCGAGGAGCGGGTCGGGCAGTCGAAGGCGACGCTCCGCGCCGGTGGCTGCAGTTCGACTGGGGCGAGGGCCCGCGTATCGGCGGGCGTCGGACCTGGCTGTGCTGCGCGTGGCTGTCGTGGTCGCGGTTCCGGATGGTGCTCCCGGTCTGGGACTGCACGTTGGGCACGCTGGTGGCCTGCGTGGACACCCCGCTGCGGCGGATCGGCGTGGCGCCAACCTGTGTATGGCCGGGAAGGGAGTAGTCCCCTCGAACTGACCCACCCGGGAGGACCACTGGCCACACGCCCGGGTTTCTCATGGCCATCAGCCTGGACATCAACGGCTACTCGCCTGGGCATCTCAATAGCCGCTGACACGCTGGTCCTTGGCCTTGCCCCTGCCCTTGGCCTCTGCCTTGGCCTCGCCCTTGCCCTTGGCCTTCTTCGGCTTTCCAGCCCTTTCCGCCCTCTTCTCCTGGCCGCGCCCCGGATGCGTGACCGGGCTGGTCTGCGGCCTGTCGGACAGGGGGCGTGTACCCGAGGAGGCGGCGGGCCGGTCGTTCCCTGCCGTGCCGGGTGTCGCCGCGTTGCCGGTGGGAGGCGTGTCCTGCGGGCGCGGGGCGGAGGGGCGGGGGCTGCCGCTGAGTCCAGCGGGGGAGGAGCCGGCCGTGGGCGCACCTGCCTTGCGGGCGTCGGCCGGGGGAGAGCCGGCGGTGGGAGAACCGGCCGCGGGAGAACCGGCCGTGGGGGAGCCGGAGGTCCGGGCGGTGTCCTGTCGCCCGGCCTCGCCCGCGAGGTCCGAATCCTCTTCGGCGGGCGGGCCGGTGATGCGTGGCGCGGTGTCCGCGTGGTCGGGCTGGGCGGGGCTGCCGGTGACGGCGAGTGCGCCCGCCAGGACGGTACTGAGTGCGGCGACCGTCCCGACCAGAAGGGCGCGCTTGCGTACGGGGGGCACGGCGACCGGGGCGGGTGCGCCGGAGGCAGGGGGAGGCTTGCGATGGGTGCGATCGGCCGTTCGCGGGGGAGCGGGGTCCGCGGCGGGACGGGCGGTGGCGCGCGGTGGCCCGTCGTGGGGGACGGCCGTGTCGGCCAGGGCCGCCAGTGCGCGGGCGCAGGCGTCGGCGTCGGGGCGGGCGTGCTCGTCCAGGGCGGTCATGTCCGCCAGGAGGAGGCGCAGTCGACGGGGCAGGTCGGGGGGCAGGGTGGGCGGACGGTGCAGCCGTGCGATGGCCGTCTCAAGTGGCCCGCCGTCGTACTCGGGCCTGCCGGTGAGGCATTCGAGGATGACCAGGCCCAGGGCGTAGATGTCGGACGGTCGGCCGACGGGCCGGCCCATGACCTGCTCGGGGGAGAGGTAGCCGGCGGTGCCGACGAGGACTCCGGTGGAGGTGCGGAAGGTGGTGTCGAGCAGCCGTGAGATGCCGAAATCGGTCAGGTGCGGTCGCATGGAGGAGTCGAGGAGGACGTTGGACGGCTTCACGTCCCGGTGGATGATTCCTGCTTCGTGGGCGTGACCGAGCGCCCGGGCGAGCCCGGCGCCGAGTGCGGCGGCCTCCCCGGCCGACAGGACTCCCTGCGCGATGCGCTCCCGCAGCGTCATGCCGTCGATCAGTTCCATGACGAGGAAGGCGCGCCCGTTGTCCTGTCCGGCGTCGAAGGCGGTGACCAGACCGGGGTGGCGCAGCCGGGCCAGCAGGGTCGCTTCACGCTGCGCGTCCTCTTCGACGTCGACGCGGGAGCCGTAACGGAAGACCTTGACCGCGACCGGTCGTTTCATCCGCAGATCGAAGCCCTGGTGGACGTCCGCGGCTCCGCCCGAGCCCAGGAGACGGTCCAGGCGGTACCGTCCGGCCAGGACATCGACGGAACAGCGGGACGTCACCGCCCGAGCCGACTCACGTAGCCCCATTGGCCCTCCCACCACGTCGTGGGGCACGGCGCCCCCGGCGAACCGGGTTCGGAACGCCACCACCCGCGTCTACCCAGGGGGAGCCGGAGCACCACACGCCCAGATGGGCGAGCAGTCCCGGTCGGCGGAAGGAATGCGGAGAACCAGTGAGGTTTTCGGGGTGGTCGTCGGCCCCGACGTAGGCATCGGCGTTGGTGACAACAGCGTCATCGGTGCCGGATCGGTCGTCACCGAGGGCGTCCCCGCGAGCGTCGTCGCCGCCGGCAGCCCCGCCCGGCCCGTCCGGGATCTCCGAGCCGCACGCCCCAGCAGGCAGGCGGCAGCCGTCTCGGGCAGGTGTCAGCCCTTGGACGGGCCGTCGTCGGGGCCGTCCTTGCGGCGGAACTCCTCTTCCCACTCCTCCAGCGACCGCTCACCCAGCTCGGGCGACGACGACGGGGTGTCGGTGCTGCCCGTCGGCGCCGGATCGGTGGGCTCCGCGGGCCCGCGCTCGTCCTTGAGTGACTTCAGGAAGTCCGGGTTGTCGTCCGGCGCGACCCAGCGGCGCTCGTCGGCCCGGGTGGCGCCGTAGGGCGCGTTGCGGCGGGGCCTGCCCACGAGGAACCAGGCGATCGGGCCGATGAGCACCTGCCCGAACAGCAGCACGATGATCACCCAGACGACCTTGGGCAGCTTGCGGACTTCCTTCTCCGGCGTGTTCAGGCAGTCGACGAAGGCGAAGATCCACACCGCCAGAACCAGGAGGAACGGCAGAATCTTGAGCATGGGAGCGCCCCCTGAGTACGTCCTGACCGGTGCGGGGGGCCCGGCTCGCGGGCCCCGGTACAAGCCCAGCGTAATGGGACAGGTGCCCGGACGGGCTTCCCGGTGCGTTCTGCACGTCGTCCACCGCGTGTCCGCCCGCCCGCCGCGCCGTGCCCGGGCCACCGCCGGACGGCCGCCGGCGGGGTGCGGGGCTCCCGCCCGTCGCCCGGCCGGACCGTTGACGGATACTGGCAGGCATGGCATACGAGGATCTTCGCTCGCTGCTGCGGGCCCTTGAGCGCGACGGTGACCTGAAGCGCGTCAAGGCCGAGGTGGACCCCTACCTGGAAGTCGGCGAGATCGTCGACCGGGTGAACAAGGCGGGCGGCCCGGCGCTGCTGTTCGAGAACGTCAAGGGCTCGGCGATGCCGCTGGCGATGAACGTCTTCGGAACCGACCGCCGCCTGCTCAAGGCACTGGGCCTGCCGTCCTACGAGGCGATCAGCGACCGGATCGGCGGGCTGCTGAAGCCGGAGCTGCCGCAGGGCTTCGTCGGCATGCGGGAGGCGTTCGGCAAGCTCGCCGGCATGACGCACGTGCCGCCGAAGAAGGTCAAGGACGCGCCCGTGCAGGAGGTCGTCGTCACCGGCGACGACGTCGACCTGGACCGGCTGCCGGCCCTGTTCACCTGGCCGGAGGACGGCGGCTCGTTCTTCAACCTCGGGCTGACCCACACCAAGCACCCCGACACCGGTGTGCGCAACCTGGGCCTCTACCGCCTCCAGCGGCACGACCGGCGCACCATCGGCATGCACTGGCAGATCCACAAGGACAGCACCAACCACTACCAGGTGGCCGCCCGTCGCGGTGAGCGGCTGCCCGTCGCGATCGCCTTCGGTTGCCCGCCCGCCGTCACCTACGCCTCCACCGCACCGCTGCCCGGCGACATCGACGAGTACCTCTTCGCCGGGTTCGTGCAGGGCAAGCGGGTCGAGATGGTGGACTGCAAGACGGTGCCGCTCCAGGTACCGGCCAACGCCGAAGTGGTGCTGGAAGGCTGGCTGGAGCCCGGCGAGATGCTGCCGGAGGGACCGTTCGGCGACCACACCGGCTTCTACACGCCGCAGGAGGACTTCCCCGCGCTGCGCATCGACTGCGTGACGACGCGGCGCAGGCCGCTGCTCCAGTCCATCGTCGTCGGCCGCCCGCCGACCGAGGACGGTCCGCTGGGGCGGGCCACCGAGCGGTTCTTCCTGCCGCTGCTGAAGATCATCGTGCCGGACATCGTGGACTACCACCTGCCGGAGGCCGGCGGCTTCCACAACTGCGCGATCATCTCCATCGACAAGCGCTACCCCAAGCACGCGCAGAAGGTCATGCACGCGATCTGGGGCGCGCACATGATGTCGCTGACCAAGCTGATCGTCGTGGTCGACGCCGACTGCGACGTGCACGACCTGCACGAGGTCGCCTGGCGGGCCCTGGGCAACACCGACTACGCCCGCGACCTGAGCGTCGTCGAGGGGCCGGTCGACCACCTGGACCACGCCTCCTACCAGCAGTTCTGGGGCGGCAAGGCGGGCATCGACGCCACCGCGAAGCTGCCCGGCGAGGGCTACACCCGCGACGGCGGCTGGCCGCGCATGGTCGAGTCGGACCCGGAGGTCGCCGAGCGGGTCAGCAAGCGGTGGAAGGAGTACGGGCTGTGAGCAGTGCCCCGCCCGGAGCCGACACCGCCGTCCCGGGGGCGGAGCCGGAGCGTCCGGGCCGGGTGAAGGCGTTCCTGCGGCTGGTGATGATCGAGCACTCGGTGTTCGCGCTGCCGTTCGCCTACATCGCCTCGCTCACCGCCATGTTCCAGGTCAGCCGCAGTGTGCACTGGTGGGAGCTGTTCCTCGTCACAGTGGCGATGGTGGGCCTGCGCACGTTCGCGATGGCCGCCAACCGGATCATCGACCGGGAGATAGACGCCCGCAACCCCCGCACAGCCGGGCGTGAACTCGTCACCGGCGCGGTGTCGGTGCGGACGGCGTGGACGGGAGCACTGGTCGCGCTGGCGGTCTTCCTGACGGCCGCCGCGCTGCTCAACCCGCTCTGCCTGATGCTGGCGCCCGTCGCCGTGGTGCCGATGGTGGTCTACCCCTACGGCAAGCGCTTCACCGACTTCCCGCACGCCATCCTAGGCCTCGCTCAGGCGATGGGACCGATCGGCGCGTGGATCGCGGTCACCGGCGCCTGGTCGTGGGACGCGGTCCTGCTGGGCCTGGCCGTCGGGGTGTGGATCGGCGGCTTCGACCTGATCTTCGGCTGCCAGGACGTGGCCGCCGACCGGGCCGAGGGCGTACGGTCCGTGCCGGCCCGGTTCGGGATCGCCGCCGCGCTCTACGGGGCGCGCGGCTGCCACGTCGTGACCATGGCGCTGCTCGTCTGGTACGCCCTGGCCACGCAGGCCGGACCGCTGCTGTGGGTGGGCCTGGGCATAGTCGCGGCGGCCTTCGTCTACGAGCACTCCCTGGTCCGGCCGAACGACCTCAGCCGCCTCAACCGGGCCTTCTTCACCGTCAACGGCTTCATCGGCATAGCGCTGTTCGTCCTCGCCCTCACCGACCTGGCGGTCCGTGGCCTGGGGGTGTGAGGCGCGGGCCGTGTCGGCGCCGCCCGAGGCGGCGGGGGCTGCGCGGGCCATATGTGCGGGGCGTCCGCATCACGTCACAGCTCCGTCACCGCCGAAGGCACGGCGCGCCACGTGCCGCACCATGGTCCCACTCGTGCCGAACCAGGGGGGAACCATGCGCATCCGCACCACCACCGCTGCCATCGTCGCCGTGCTTGCCGTCACCGTCGTCGGCTGCGGCAGCAGCCAGGACAGCGACCAGGCCAGCGACAGCAGGGCCGACACCGCCAAGAGCCCCACAACCGAGGAGTCGAGCCCCGAAGCCGAGGCGTCGAGCCCCGCGGACGACAACGGCGCCGCCGAGAACACCTACATGCCGCGCGAGCCCACCGGCGCCGAGCGTGACGCCGTCATCGCGGCTGTCAAGGACGTCCACGGCAAGCTCATCCATGACGAGGACAAGGCCCTGGACGCGGCCCGGAACCAGTGCGCGTCTCTCAACGGCGGCGCGAAGAACCCGGACCACGATGCCGCCCAGCGGTTCTCCTACAACGGCGTCGAGCTGACCGACGAGGACGGACGCCACATCAACATCGGGTTGCGCAAGACGCTCTGCCCCGAGTCCTGACCACCACGCCCGCCCGCCCGGGGCTCACCGGGTTCCAGCGTCGGCCGAGGCCAGCGGCGCCCAGGTGTAGCGCACGCGAACGCCGCGTTCCCGGAGCCAGATGGCCTCGCGGAGCCGGTACGCGGAGCAGGACTCGGGGGCGATGGCGGCGGGCCACCGGACGAGTACGGCGGTGACCGCACCGGCTTCCGCCAGCTCACGGACCCGCTGCCAGCCTTCGCGGCGGCAGGGGTCCGGCTCGCCGTACCTGTCGGTGACCACTTCCGTGATCGTCAGCCCGCGTTCCCGCGCGAAGGCGTGACCCTCCTCCTGAGCACGCTGAGCGGCCAGGGTGGGCATCAGCGGGCCGCGAGCGACGCACACGTACAGCACGGCCCGCGCGGCGGTCCCGTCCTGACGGCTGTCCGCACCGCTCACCGCTCAACCGCTCGGTCGGTGACCTGCTGACGGAGTTGAGGGCGCTGAAGGTACCGGGAGCGCTGACGGTGCCCGGAACGGGCGACGGCCTGCACGAGTCGCAGCAGGCAGTAGCGGCGGAAGCGGTCGTCCTCCAGTGCGCACAGCCGGGCCATCGCCGGTGGCGCTCCCGGCCGTCCGGGAGCGGGTGGCACGGACACGGGTTCCTTGTCGCACACCCCACCCACCTCCACGGAGGCGGGCTGGTGCTGCTGCTGGTCGAGGGCGTGGAGCGCGCGGACCGCACGGGCGAGGTCGGCCATGTCGGACGCGGGAGTCGGGCGGGTCACCGGACCTGCTCGGGCTCGTCGGCGGCAACAACCAGGGTGCACCAGGTGCGGGAGCCGTCCGCGCTGACGCCCCAGGCGTCGCAGAGACCGGCGACCAGCAGCAGTCCGCGACCGCCCTCCTCCAGGCGGCCGGCAGGGCGCGCGGAAGGCCGCCGCCAGCTTCCCGGGCCGCTGTCGATCTCGATGCGCAGGTGCGGGGGAGCCAGGGCCATCCGCACTCCGATCTCAGCGCCGGACCCGTGCTGGAAGGCGTTGGTCACCAGCTCTGTGGCGACGATTTCCGCGTCCGTCGCGGCGCTCGCGCAGCGCCAGGACCGAAGGTGCGCCCGCACGATGCGGCGGATCCGGCCAGGCCACGGCCTGTCCTCGTCAGCCATTCCCGGCCCCGTGTGTTCGGCTCGGGTCACCCGCAGGTCCAGTTCGGGTAGCGGGTCGGGCTGTTCGGGGGTGTTGCGGTCAGCCCGCTTCCGGCCGGTCGTGGGCACAGAGAGGGACATCGATCGGTCCTCCGCAGTTCGTTGGGGGCAGCGCACACCGAAGGGCATGCGAGGTTCCAAAGGCCGGTTCTGCACGGCCTCGTCCGCGTATGCGCTGGCCCTCCCACGGTGGTACATGTGAGACTTAATGTGCAAGCACACGGGTAATCTCACGAAAAATGGCACATGCCAGATCACTGGCAGGGCTTGTTCACAGGGGCACAGCAGGTGGGACACTCAGGAACACGACCCACCCCGGCAGTGCGCACCGATCACGGCGAGCCCCCACATGCAGGAGAGGACGGCAGGTGGCAGCAAGGCGAGGTGCGACGTTCCGACGCCGGGAGCTGGGAAGGGAGCTGCGCAGGCTCCGGGAGGGCAAGGGACTGACGCTCCAGGAGGTGGCCGACCGGTTGGGGTTCTCGCACACCAAACTGGCGCGGGTCGAAAGCGGCGACAACGACCTGCCGCGCGTGGGCGACCTGGACAACCTGATGACCCTGTACGAGCTGGACGACCGCGAGGACCGGGACACCCTGCTGCAACTCCACCGCGAGTCACTCAGCAAGGACCCGTGGACGCCCTACAAGCAGTACATGCCCTCGCGGATGCCCACCTACCGAGGACTGGAAGAAGCGGCCAGCGAGATCCGCGCCTTCCAGCCCGACGTGGTCTTCGGCCTCCTCCAGACGGAGAGCTACACCCGCGCCATGTTCCTGCTGGCGAAGCCGGTCGACGAGACCACCAGCGAGTTCGTGGAGACCAACACCCGACTGCGCATGGAGCGCAAGGAGTTGATCACCCGCTCGGACAATCCGCTGGTGCTGAGGGTCATCATGGACGAGGCCGCGGTGCGCCGCATGGTGGCCGGCCCCGACGTGATGCGTGAGCAATACCAGGAGATCGTCGAGCTGTCCCGTCTCGACAACGTCACGGTGCAGATCCTGCCGAACGAGGTGGTGACCTACCGCGCGCCGAGCAACTTCATCATCCTCCAGTTCCCTGACGAGCTGGAACCGGTCGTCCAGACCGACCTGCCGAGCACCATCAGCGTCACCGATGCACGGCGCGAGGTCTCCAAGGCCATGCGCCGGTTCGACGCCATGCGCGAGAGCGCGCTGGCCCCGGCTGCCACAGCCGATTTCCTGCACCAACTCACACAAGGATGGAAGACGCCATCACTACTCATCTGACGGCCCTCGATGTGGCCGAAGAAGCAGCCTGGTACAAGTCCTCCTACAGCAACGACCAGGGCGGGGCATGCGTGGAGATCGCGGCTCTGACCGGCGAAGTGGGTATCCGCGACTCCAAGGACAGGTCCGGCCCGGCGTTGGTTGTACCGGCGTCGGCCTGGTCCGCGTTCATCGCCCGAATCCAGGACGGCAGCACGACGGCCTGAACCTCACAGCACGCGACGGCCCCCTCAGATTCGATGAGGGGGCTGTCGCCCGCTCGTCGCGCGCCACATGCGCCCGACCCCGTCCCGCCTCAGCTCCAGGGGCTGGGACCGATGCCGCCGGGTGGGGTCTTCGCGGGGCGGCGGGTCGGGGTGCGGCGGAGCCAGAAGGCGGCCAGTACGCCGCCGATGAGCCCGAAGAGGTGGCCCTGCCAGGAGACCCCGGACGCGGTCGGCAGCACGCCCCACAGGATGGAGCCGTACAGCAGCAGCACGGTGATGCCGACGGTGATGTCCAGGGCGTCGCGCTCGACGAAGCCGCGCACCAGCAGGTAACCGAAGAGGCCGAAGACCACACCGGAGGCGCCCGCGGTGTTGGAGCCCTCGGGAGCCGTCAGCCACACGCCGAGGCCGCTGACCACGATGATCAGCAGCACCACACCGACGAAGCGGGCCAGGCCGCGCACGGCGGCGAGAAAGCCGAAGACGAGCAGCGGCACCGAGTTGGCGACCACGTGGTCCCAGCCGAAGTGCAGGAACGCGGCGGGGAAGATGTCCATGACCTCGTCGAGGTCGCGCGGGCGTATGCCGTACTCCTGGACGATGGGGCCGTTCGCGCCGTCGAAGGCCTCCAGTAGCCACAGCAGCACCACCCAGGACAGCATGAACGTGCCCGCGGCCATCGCTCTGGAACGCCGGGTCGGTCCGGGCGCTCCCTGTGCTCCGTACGCCATGCCGACCCCCGGTCCTCGAACGCGCTGGCTCCTACAGGGTAGTCAACGCTCACAGCTGGTTGGAGAGTTCCGGTCCCCTCACCGACACGTACGCCAGTGCGGCCAGCAGGTCGTCCGGGTGGAGCTTGCCGGCTCCCGTCGGGGCGGCCACCGAGACGGCCTCACCGCCGGCGAACTTCAGTTGCAGCGGCAGCCGGCCGGTGCGGCCGTCGTCGAACTGGCCGATGTCCACGGTCAGCGTGGACAGCGTCTCGTGCCGGATCGCGAGGTCCATCTCGACCGTGCGGTCCGGGGCGCGTTCCAGCACGGAGAGGTCCAGCTCACCGACGTGCGGTTGGACCGGCCGCAGTGCCGCGGCCAGTTGCCGGCCGACCGTGCGGGCGGGCAGTTTCAACGTCACGTGGTCGGCTCCCTGGTGGTGGCCGGCCGCGGTGAACGAGGCGTGCTCGCCGAGGGCGTTCTCCACCGCCGACACCAGCCGCTGCTGGAGGGTGGCGCTGCGCAGCAGCACCGTCGAGTCCGCCGCGCGGTCGCTGCCCGCGCCGGCCCGCCCGCCCAGGGCCTCGCTGAACTCGCCGAACTCCCTCGGGTTGACCCGCACCCACTTGCCCTTGAGCGCCGACTTCGCAGTGTCGAGCGAGGGCGGCAGCGTCTCCGGCAGCTTGCCCAGTTCGGCGACCCTGCCCAGCAGGGAGTCCCGTTCGCCCAGCTCCTGGGCGAGTGCGCTCGCGTTCATGCGCACGTAGAGCTTCTTGTCGATCGACTTGTAGGCGAACACGTCCAGTCCGCCGAAGTTGACGGCGGCGGCGCTGTCGGCCCGGTCCGAGTCGGTCAGCTCCCGCAGCGGCTCGTCGGCGCTGAGGGACACCGCCAGTTCCAGGTCGGCCAGGAGCTGCGCGTTCTCCCGGGCGCGCGGGCCCTTGCCGGTGCCCCTGCCCTGCTGGAGGTAGCTGTGGATCTGCTCGGGGGTGGCGTCGAAGCGGGCCGTCATCGAGACGGACTCGCGCTCGCCGAGCTTGTCCACGGCGTGCTTCACCTTCCACGCGGTGGACACCTGCTGGGCCGTGGTGCAGGCGAGGGTGCCGGCGCCCAGCAGCGCGGTGACGCTGAGCAGGGCGACCAGGCGGTGGCGGACGGCGCTGCGGCGTTGTGAGCTGATGGCTGGCTCCCGGACGTGCGACGGTTCCCGCTGCGGGACCGGCTTCCATTGTGCGGCCCCGAACATTGTGCGGCCCCGGACCCCCGCAGGGCGCCAGCACCCCCGGGGGTGTTCCCAGCCCGGTCGCTCAGCGGGCGAGAAGGCGCGCGTGCGGGCGTGCGGGCTGTCCGGGAGGACGTGCGCGGTGGGCGCGAGGGCGCGAGGGCGTGCGGGGTGGGCCGGTCGCTCCGTCGGGCGCCCTGGAAACGTAGGCTCGGCGGTGTGACTGATTCCGCTGATCGGCGGCCCTGGATCGTCGGTGTCTCCGGCGCCTCGGGCACGCCCTACGCCGCCGCCGTGCTGCGCGGTCTGCTCGCCGCCGGGGAGCAGGTGGACCTGGTCGTCAGCCGCGCGTCGAGGCTGACGCTGCTGGACGAGACCGGGCACCCCTTCCGTGACGGCCACTGGCGGGAGGACCTGCGGCGCTGGCTCTCCCGGGGCGCAGACGGCTCGCCGGACGCCTTCGCCGGTGAGCTGGGCGCCCTGGACGAGGGGCCGGGCTGTGCGGTGCGGCACTGGCCGGCCGGTGACCTGGCAGCCGGACCGTCCTCCGGCTCGTACCCCTGCCGGGGCATGCTGATCGTGCCCGCCTCCACGGCGTGTGTGGCCGGGGTCGCCCTGGGGCTGTCCAAGGACCTGCTCCAGCGCGCGGCCAGCGTCACGCTGAAGGAGCGGCGGCCCTTGGTGGTGGCGGTGCGCGAGACGCCGCTCAACGGCCAGACGCTGAAGCAGCTGGTGGCGCTCGACGACGCGGGCGCCGTGGTACTGCCCGCCTCCCCGGCGTTCTACGCGGGGGCCACCCACATCCAGCACCTGGTCGACTTCGTCGCCGGACGGGTCCTGGACGCCGCCGGAGTGCCGCACAAGCTGTACCACCGTTGGCAGGGTGAGCTCGGGAGTGCAGGCAACCGGCAGGCTATGCCTTAGATTCGTCCTTGGAACTCAGCCCAGGCGGGACAACCGGAAGGCAGCGGCACGCATGGACGCGGTGGACAGACAGCTCATCCAAGCGCTGCGGGAGAACGGCAGGGCCTCCTACGCCGAGCTGGGACGGCTCGTCGGACTGTCCGGTCCCAGCGTCACCGACCGCATCAACCGGCTGGAGTCGGCCGGGGTGATCACCGGCTACCGGGCGACGGTGGACGCGCCCTCGCTCGGCCTCGGCGTGACGGCCCTGATCGGCATCCAGCTCAGCGACGCCACCGACCACGAGGACGTCGCCCACCGGCTGCGCGACCTGGCGGAGATCGAGGACTGCTGGTTCATCGCCGGCGACGACTCCTACATGCTCAAGGTCCGGGCCGGCGACGTGGACGGACTGGAACGCACCATCCGCCGGCTGTCCGGCACCAAGGGTGTCTCCCGGACCCGCACCACGATCGTGCTCTCCACCAAGTGGGAGAACCGGGTCGGCGAGCTGCCCGAGGAGTGGGCCGGCGAGAAGTGAGCGGGGCGCCGGGTCGGGGACGGGTCGAAACCGGCCCGAACCGGTGGCGTACGCTCGATGGGGCGCGAAGCGGCCGGCCTGCGGGAAGCGAAGCGGCCGCCGGGCTTGGACAACGAGGAGGCGCGACGCATGGACGCTGGGCTCAAGCGTGAGCTGGAGGAGAAGGTCCACGCCGGGGAACGGTTGACCCGCGAGGACGGCATCGCCCTCTACGAGTCCGACGACCTGGCCTGGCTGGGCTCGCTCGCCCACGAGGTGCGGACCCGCAAGAACGGTGACGTCGTCCACTTCAACGTGAACCGCCATCTCAACATGACCAACGTGTGCACCGCGTCCTGCGCGTACTGCTCCTTCCAGCGCAAGCCGGGGGAGAAGGACGCCTACACGATGCGCATCGAGGAGGCCGTCCGGCTCGCGAAGGCGATGGAGGGCGACAACCTCACCGAGCTGCACATCGTCAACGGGCTGCACCCCACCCTGCCGTGGCGCTACTACCCCCGGTCGCTGAGCGCGCTCAAGGAGGCGCTGCCGGACACGGTGTCGCTGAAGGCGTTCACCGCCACCGAGATCCACCACTTCGAGACGATCTCCGGCCTCGGCGCCAGTGAGATCCTCGACGAGCTGATCGACGCCGGACTGGAGTCGCTGACCGGCGGTGGCGCGGAGATCTTCGACTGGGAGGTCCGCCAGCACATCGTGGACCACGCCACCCACTGGGAGGACTGGTCGCGGATCCACCGTCTGGCGCACGAGAAGGGCCTGAAGACCCCGTGCACCATGCTGTACGGCCACATCGAGGAGCCCAGGCACCGCGTCGACCACGTGCTGAAGCTGCGTGAGCTCCAGGACGAGACCGGCGGCTTCCAGGTCTTCATCCCGCTGCGCTACCAGCACGACTTCGTCGACATGCAGGACGGCAAGGTCCGCAACCGCCTCCAGGCCCGCACCACCATGGCGACCGGCGCCGAGGCGCTCAAGACCTTCGCCGTCTCCCGGCTGCTCTTCGACAACGTGCCGCACGTCAAGGTCTTCTGGGTGATGCACGGCGTGCAGACCGCCCAACTCGCCCTCCAGCACGGCGCCGACGACATGGACGGCTCGGTCGTCGAGTACAAGATCACGCACGACGCGGACTCCTTCGGCACCCCCGACAAGCTGACCCGTGAGGACCTGCTGGAACTCATCAGGGACGCCGGCTTCCGGCCGGTCGAGCGCAACACCCGGTACGAGATCCTGCGCGAGTACGAGGGCCCCGACCCGGCCCGACGCGAGTCGCCGCAGCCCATGCGGGTGTGAGTCGCCAGGACACCCGCGGTCCCTCGGGGGCCGCGGGCACCACGGGGCACGTCCCGGTCCGGCAGCCCGCCGCCGACAGCACCGGGCACGGGCCGGCCGGCGGTGTGCTGCTCGACGAGGGGCCCGTCCGGTACGTGCTGGACCCGCCGATGGACCGGCAGCTCACCGACGGCCTCTGCGCCCTGTGGGCGGACGTGGTGAACGCCGGCGGCGCCGTCGGTTTTGTGCCGCCCGTCACACCCGAGGACGTCCGCCCCGAACTGCTCAGGCACCTCAGCGCGATGACCGAGGGCCGTACCCGCCTGGTGGCGGGCCTGGACGAGGCGGGGCAGGTGCGCGGCACCGCCTTCCTGACGATGAACACCCACCGCCTGATGCGACACTGGGTGTGGCTGTACACCGTGATGGTGCACCCCTCGGAACAGGGCCGGGGCGCCGGCCGGCGGCTGATGGCCGCCGCCGCGAACGCCGCCCGCGGGCTTGACGACGTCCGAGGTATCCGGCTGACCTGCCGCGGCGGGCTCGGTCTGGAGCGTTTCTACCGCTCGTGCGGCTACCGGGAGGTCGGCCGCGTCCCCGCCGCGATCAAGGTCGCGGACGACGACTACCGGGACGACGTCACGCTGTGGCTGTCCCTGGACTGACGACTCACCAGAAGGAAGAACCGCCGTGACCAGCACCTCGAAGCCGTCGAGCACTCCCGATCCCGCGCGGCCGGACGCGAGCCGGCCGTCGGCGAAGCCCGAGGCCGGCAAGCCGCAGCCGACGACGGCGCACGCGGCGCTGCGTTACACCCTGATGCGGCTGGGGCTGTTCGTCGGCTGCTTCGTGCTGCTGACCGTGCTCGCCCAGGTCGGCGTCATCCCGGCCGGCATCGGCAAGTCCAACCCGCTGTGGCTGCTGGCGCTGTCCATCCTCATCTCGGCACCGCTGAGCTACGTGCTGCTGCGCAGGCAGCGGGACGCCATGTCGGAGCAGATCGCGCCCAGGGTCGAGCGGGTCTCCGGCACCGTCAAGGAGAAGCTGGCCGCCAACCGCGGCCAGGAGGACGACCGGCCCTGACGCCCTGACCGGGCCCCCCACCCGCCCCACCCTCTCCGCACGCTCACCGCGCCCCCGTGGGCGTGCGCCTCGCGCGCACGCCGCGTAAGCCGCGTCACACCGCCGAACGCACCCCGCCGGGAATCACCGCCGCCCGGTGGGGTGTTGTGCTGCGACGTAACAGCTTCCCAAAGGAACGCTTTGAGCAACTCAAAGCCCGAGTGTTAGCGTGAGGTCCATGACAACCGCAGCCGCCCCCTCCGTTCTGGCGAGCGTCCCGCTCGTGGCGCGGCTGCACATCGATCTCTGCCGCTGCCTCACCGCGGCCTGTCGCACCCGCTAGCGACCCCCGGCGGCCGGAAGCCTCCACGCGTCCGGCCCGCCCCGCAGGCACAGCGCCGCCCGCCACGTCCGGGTCCGCCGCCCGGCCCCCACGAGTGCTCCGCGCGCCCCCGCTCATCTCACCCGTCCCCCGCCGAACCGGAGTGTGTCCGTGTCCACGTCGTCCAGCCCGTCCGGGCCCCCCAGCCCCTCCGGGTCCTCCGCCGGCCCGTCGTCCGCGTCCGCCGGGGCGTCCGGCGCCCCCGCGCGGCGCGCCCGTCTGCCGCGCGTCCCCTTCTGGGCCCAGATACTCGCCGGTCTCGTCCTCGGTGTGCTGCTGGGCTGGGTCGCCCGCAGCGGCGACGTCGCATGGCTGGGCACCGCGCTCGACCGGGTGGGCGGCACCTTCGTCCAGCTGCTGAAGCTCGTGGTGGCCCCGCTGGTCTTCTTCGCGATCGCCATCTCGATCACGAACCTGCGCAACGTGTCCAACGCCGCCCGGCTGGCCGGCCGCACGCTGATGTGGTTCCTGATCACCTCGCTCATCGCCGTCGGCATCGGCCTGGGCATCGGCCTGCTCACCAACCCGGGCGCCGGCACCGGCCTGACCCCGGCGGACGGCGATGAGCCGGAGAACTCCGGGTCGTGGCTGGACTTCCTCACCGGGATCGTGCCGGAGAACGTCATCACGCCCTTCACCGAGCTGAAGGTCCTCCAGATCGTCTTCCTCGCCGCCGTGGTCGGCATCGCCGCCCTGAAGCTGGGCGACCGGGCCGCGCCGCTGCTGAGCTTCGGCGAGGCCACGCTGGAACTGTTGCAGAAGGCCCTGTGGTGGGTCATCCGCCTCGCCCCGCTGGGCACGCTGGGCCTTATCGGCACCGCGGTCAAGGACTACGGCTGGGACCTGCTCGGCCCCTACGCCACGTTCACCATCGACGTGTACGTCGGCTGCCTCCTGGTGATGTTCGGCGTCTACCCGCTGCTGCTGGGCCTCGTCGGCAAGGTCAACCCGGTGCAGTTCTACCGCGGCGCCTGGCCCGCCATCCAGCTCGCGTTCGTGTCCCGCTCCTCGGTCGGCACCATGCCCGTCACCCAGAAGGTCACCGAGCGGCTCGGTGTGCCCAAGGAGTACACGTCCTTCGCGGTGCCCTTCGGCGCCACCACCAAGATGGACGGCTGCGCCGCGATCTACCCGGCGCTCGCGGCGATCTTCGTCGCGGAGATCTTCGGTGTCACCCTGGGCCTCCAGGAGTACCTGCTGATCGCGTTCGTCTCCGTCATCGGGTCGGCCGCGACCGCCGGCCTCACCGGCGCCACCGTGATGACCACGCTGACCCTCTCCACCCTGGGCCTCCCGCTGGAGGGCGTCGGCCTGCTGCTGGCGATCGACCCGATCCTGGACATGATCCGCACCGCCACCAACGTCACCGGCCAGGCCGTCGTGCCCGTACTGGTCGCGGCCCGCGAGAAGATCCTCGACACGGACGCCTACGCCTCCGCCCGGAGCTTCGACATCAACGAGGCGGCCGAGGACACCGGCAGCGGTGACGGCGGCACGACCGGCGGCCGCGGCGGGAGCGGAACCGGCGGTACCGGCTCGGCTCCCGGCGAAGAGCCGGTCGCCTCCCCGACGTCACCGACCCCGGCTCCCGCCTGACCGAGGCGTTCGAGCCAGGAACCCGACCAGGGACCGGGACCGGACCCGAGCCCGGGGCCTGGCCCGAGCCAGGAACCCCAGTGATCCCTTACCGCGTCCCCGTCAGCCACCGGCCGGCGGGGACGCGGTCGTCGGCACAGGTGGGCACGCTGCGGGGGAGGGGCCTGCGCGAGCGGGTGCGGGGCGTCGGGACGGGGGCGCTCACGCCTTGAGGGCGTCGGCGAGCAGCGGCAGGGCGGTGGCCAACTCGCGGGCCCAGTAGCGCCAGCTGTGGGTGCCCGCACCGTAGCGGTGCGCCGTCACGTGCAGGTTGCGCTCCCTGGCCCGGTCCACGAACGTCGCCGCCATGTCGTCGAAGCGCGCCTCCAGGCCGCTGAACCGCGCCTTCGGCCCGTCCAGCGGACCGGGCCGACCGTCCCCGCACGAGACGTACAGCGGAAAGCCCTCCGGGAGCGCGTCCAGCAGGCGCTGTGGATTGTGCGCCGCCCAGATCTCCGCCTGCTCCTGCGGGTCACCCCACAGCGCCGTCGGGTCCGGGGCGAACCGCCCCACCTTGCGCAGCACCGCGTCCGGGTGGGCCTGGGTGTCCAGCCGGCCGCTGAAGGACGCCGCCATGGTGAACATCCCCGGATTCCGGCCGGCGTAGAGCATCGCGCCGGTGCCGCCCATGGACACCCCGGCCACCGCGCGCCGGTCGTTCGCCCGCAGGGTGCGCTCCAGCACGTGGCGCAGCTCGGTCAGATGGAACGTCTCCCAGGCGTCCGCCCCGCCGCGTCCGCCGTGCCACCAGTCGCTGTAGTAGCCGACCGGGCCGCCCTCCGGCATCACCACCAGCGCCTCGAACGACGCGGTGACCGCCTCGACGTCGGTCCTGTCCGTCCACAACCGTCCGCCCTCGCCGGTGTGGCAGCAGCCGTGCAGCAGGTACAGCACCGGCCAGCGGCGCTCGCGCTGCTCGTCGAAGCCGGGCGGCAGCAGGACCCGGGTGCCGACCCGGCGCCCGAGCGCGGGGGAGTCGATGGTCAGGTCCAGGGTCCGCGGCGCGGTGCGTTCGGAGCTGACGACGCGCGCCGGC